>DASYES010000173.1:0-16032 GCA_036498885.1 Pseudonocardia sp. | reverse complement strand
GGCCTTGCTCGCCACGCGCTGAGGACCGCCCCGTTCAGCCGCCGGCGGGGTCGCGGCGACGCAGGTGAGCGCGTCGCCATGACCCCGCCGGCTGTCGGTCGTCAGGCGCTGATCCGGTCGTCGACCGGGTCAGGGTCGGCGATCGGGTACGGCAGGTCACCGGGCAGCAGGAACTGCGGAACCTGCGCGAACCGCCAACCGTTCCCGTGGCGGGTGAAGGTCCACACGACGTCGAAGCGGTCGCTGGGCCAGTGCGCAGGCGGAGCCGGGTTCACCTCGCCCAGATGCTCGATGATCTTGTGGAGGGATTCGTGCTTCCACGACACCAGTGCGGCTCCGGGACGGGCCCTCAGCTCGTTGGCGAGCGCAGCCTCGTCACCGACTGCGTAGCGCTGGACCACGTCCAGGCCGAGCCGGGCGGCGAGTGGCGTCACCGTCTGCGCCGATCGTTTGCTGTGGCCCTCCCGGTGCGCCGGGCCGTACACGGTGTCCGGCCGGTACAACCCGGATGGCGGCTCTCCCCGGGCGGGGGCGAACATCCCGACCAACGCCCCTGCCCGAAGCCACCCGTTCACGGTGAGGGAGTGCTTGTCCAACTCCCCCTCCGGTGAGACGCCCTTCGGATTGCCCGAACGGCCGGGCTTCTCCGCGTGCCGAATGATCATGATCACCTGCTCGGCCTGGACAGGCTCGTCCAGCAGCCACACGTTGCTCGTTGCGGCCATCATCCGAACACCCCCGAGACCGCCTCTTCCGCCTCCGCAGCCGGACGTGCAGGCGCCTCGTCGAGCACGCCACCCCGGCGCAGGTACACGGTGCGGGTGGCCAGCCTGGTCAACGCCGGCTGGTGAGTGGTCATCATGACGGTCCGGCCTTCGACCAGCCGGGTCAGTGCCTGCACCACGACCTCCTCGGCCACCACGTCCAGGCCCGCGGTGGGTTCGTCCAGCAGCACCACCGGTGAATCGACCAGCAGCGCGCGGGCGATACCGACACGCTGGCGTTGCCCACCGGACAGCCCGACCCCGCCTGCGGCGATCACGGTGTCCAACCCGTCGGGGAGCCGGTCGGCGAACTCGGTGACCAGCGCCGCCTCGGCCACCCGGGCCACTTCCTCGTCGGTGGCGTCCGGCCGGCCGTAGCGCAGGTTGTCAGCCAGAGTTCCGGAGAACAGGAAGGTGTCCTGCAGGACCATCGCCACCTGCTGGTGCAGCCAGTGCTCGGGCACGTTCGGCACCGACAGGCCGTCGAGCAGCACCTTGCCCTCGGTGGGCCGGTACAGCCCGCCGATCAACGACAGCACGGTGGACTTGCCGGCTCCGTTGTCCCCCAGCAACGCCACCCGCTCACCTGCCTCGATCTTCAGATCCAGGCCGCACAGCACCGGGCCCCGCCCGTAGTCCAGACCCACGCCACGCAACTCGATCTCGCCGGCGACGCGGCTGGGCAGCCCATGGGCCGACCCCACGTGCGCCCGAGGCTCGTCGAGGATCGCGCCGATCCGCTCAGCCGACGCGGCGGCCTGGGTGAAGCTCGGCATCAGCTTGGCCAGCGACTTCATCGGCTTGAGGATGTTCTGCAGGTAGCTCGTGACCACCACCAGCAGACCGACCGACCACCAGTTCTGCAAGGCGCCGTATCCGCCCACGAACAGCAGCACCGCGGTGCCGATCGCCGCTACCGACTCCAGCGCCGGGGTGAAGCGGGCACTCAGATCCACGCCACGCAGCCCGATGCTGAGCACCTTGTCGTTCGTCGAACCGAAACGCCGGTCCTCCACCGCTTGGCTGCCGAACGCGTGCACCGTGCGGATGCCCTGCAGCGACTCGGTGACGAAACCCGTCAAATCACCCACCGCCGCACGACGCTGTCGGGAGTTCACCCGGGTCAGGCGTGCGTAACGGACCGCGGTGAGAAACACCAGCGGAGCCGCGCACAAGGTGATCAGACCGAGCCGCCAATCCACCGAAACCAGCACCACCGCGGTTCCCAGCAGTGCGAGAATCCCGGGCACCAGCGTGGAGAACAAGTCAGTTAGGCTGCCCTCGATACGCTCGGTATCGGTCACGACCCGACTGGTAAGCTCGCCGATCGAATTACGATCATGATAATCCTGCGGAAGCCGCTCCACGTAACCGAACACGTCCGAGCGGATACGCGAGCTGATCCGCTCCCCCGCCCCGTTCATGAACAGGTCACCCAGGTAATCGAACACGCCGGACGCCACCGTGATCAGCAGAACGGCGACCGCGGCCACTCCGAGCATGGCAATCGCCGATCCACCGAACCACTGGGCCACGTTGTGCAACGGTCCGCCGTGGTTCTCCCCCCGGAGCAGATCGTCGATGACCAGGGCCAACGGCCACGGCGTGGCGAGGTCGGCGGCCAGTTCCAGCCCCCGCATCCCCACACCGGTCAACAACCACCGCAGTTCGGACTGCCCGTAGCTGCGGAACCTCCACAGTTGGCGCAACGTACCGATACTCTCCGGCGACCGCTTGTCCACGGTCCGCACCCAGCCGGGAATCGATTCGCCCTGCCCGCGATCCGGCAACTCACCGGCCGCCGTCGCCTCCACGCTCATTGATTCACCACCAAGATCCGGCAATGGCGCCGCGCCGGCTCCCCCACCTCGCACACAGCCGCCATTGCCCCTCCCCTCATCGGCCTAGTACATATGTCACTATTCGGACCACACGTGCATCAACGCTACTGATCAAGAACAGCAACCTTAATATTTCCTGAACACCAGCTAGGCGCACGCTAATTCATCATCTATGCAGTCTGTGACATACCCCATACAGGGTTGATTCTGCGCAAGATCTCAACCCGGCCGGAAGGTCCACACAATGGCGGCCGGCGATCTCCGCAGAGGCCGCGACGAGATAGGGGGCGAATGGCGAGCCGGCACGGGCCCGATTCAGGCCCTCGAGGCGTGGTCCGGATCGTCGATCGGATAGGGCAGGTCGCCAGGCAGGAGCAGCTGTGGCACCTGCGCGAACCGCCAGCCGCCGCCGTTGCGGGCGAAGACCCAGACCACGTCGAACCGGTCGCCCGGCCACTTCGTCGGTGGGGCCGGAGTGACCTCGCCCAGGTGGTCGGCGATCTCGGGGATGGCCTCGTGGTGCCACGAGACCACGGTGGCTCCGGGGCGGGCGGTCAACTCCTTGACCAGCCGGGCCTCCTCGCCCTCGGCATATCGATTGATCACGTCGAGCCCGAGCCGGGCGGCCAGCGGAGTCACCGTCTGGACGGATCGTTTGCTCTGGCCCCGCCCGAAGCCCGCGCCGTAGACCGTGTCCGGGCGGAGCAGGCCGACCGGAGGGCCCCCACGGGACGGGGCGAACAGCCCGACCAGTGCACCGGCGCGGATCCACCCGTCCACGGTGAGCGAGTGCTTGTCGGCTTCCCCGTCCGGCGTGATGCCGCGCGGGCCATCGGCATGGCCCGGCTTCTCCGCGTGCCGGATGACCATGATCACGTGCGAGTCCTGCGAAGCATCGGTCGTCATGCGGGCGACCCCGTCGCGAGCGCACCGACCGGCCGCGTGGGCCGCGCGTCGAGCACGCCACCCCGGCGCAGGTACACGGTGCGGGTGGCCAGCCTGGTCAACGCCGGCTGGTGGGTCGTCATGATGACCGTGCGGCCCTTCACCAGGCGGGTCAGTGCCTGCACAACAAGCTCCTCGGCGTTGACGTCCAGTCCCGCAGTGGGTTCGTCCAGCAGCACCACCGGTGAGTCGACCAGCAGCGCCCGAGCGATACCGACACGCTGGCGTTGCCCACCCGACAGGCCGATCCCGCCTGCGGAGATCACCGTGTCCAGCCCATCGGGCAGACGGTCGGCGAACTCGGTGACCAGCGCGGCTTCGGCCACCCGGGCCACCTCCTCGTCGTCGGCGTCGGGCCTGCCGTAGCGCAGGTTGTCCGTCAGCGTTCCGGAGAACAGGAACGTATCCTGCAGGACCATCGCCACCTGCTGGTGCAGCCAGTGCTCCGGCACGTCGGGCACCGACAATCCGTCGAGCAGCACCCGCCCCGACGTGGGCCGGTACAGCCCGCCGATCAGCGACAGCGTGGTCGATTTCCCGGCACCGTTGTCGCCCAGCAGCGCGATTCGCTCCCCGGCGCGGATCCGCAGATCCAGCCCGCTCAGCACCGGGCCACGCCCGTAGTCCAGGCCCACCCCGGACAGCTCGAGCTCACCGCTCACCCGGCGGGGCAGCCCGCGGGCGGATCCGAGGTGCTCGCGAGGCTGGTCCAGGATCGCCCCGATCCGCTCGGCCGATGCGGCCGCCTGGGTGAAGCTCGGCAGCAGCTTGGCCAGCGACTTCATCGGCTTGAGGATGTTCTGCAGGTAGCTCGTGACCACCACCAGCAGACCGACGGGCCACCAGTTCTGCAGGACGCCGTACCCGCCCACGAACAACAACACGGCGGTGCCGATCGCCGCCACCGACTCCAGCGAAGGCGTGAACCGGGCGCTCAGATCCACCCCGCGCAGCCCGATGCGGAGCACGCGGCTGTTGGTCGACCCGAAGCGGTGGTCTTCCAGATCCTGGCTGCCGAACGCGTGCACGGTGCGGATGCCTTGGAGCGACTCGGTGACGAAGCCGGTCAGCTCACCCACCGCCGCTCGCCGATTGCGTGAGTTCACCCTGGTCAAGCGGGCGTAGCGCACGGCGGTCAGGAAGACCAGCGGCGCCGCGCACAACGTGATCAGCCCGAGCCGCCAGTCCACGGCCACCAGGACGACGGCCGTGCCCAGCAACGCGAGGATCCCCGGCACCAGCGTGGAGAACAGGTCCGTCAGGCTGCCCTCGATCCGCTCCGTGTCGGTGACCACGCGGCTCGTCAGCTCGCCGATCGCGTGCCGGTCGTGATAGCCCTGCGGCAGTCGTTCCACGTAACCGAACACGTCCGAGCGGATGCGCGAGCTGATCCGCTGCCCCGCCCCGTTCATGATCCGGTCGCCGAGATAGTCGAACAGGCCTGACGCCACGGTGATCAGCAGCACGGCAACCGCGGCCACGCCGAGCACGGCTATCGCCGACCCACCGAACCAGTCCGCCACCCGGTGAAGGGCTCCGCTCCGCTGCTCACCCCGCAGCAGGTCGTCGATCACGAGCGCCAACGGCCAGGGTGCGGCGAGGTCAGCGACCAGCTCGCAACCGCGCATCACCACCCCGACCAGCAGCGACCGCAACTCGGCCTGCCCGTAGCCGCGGAACCGCCACAGCTGACGCAGCGTCCCGGCGTTCTCCGGTACATGATCGCCGACGGCCACCGCCGAGGCCGCTACCGATCCGGCCGATGCGTCCGCACGCCCCGCCGCCCGGGCGTCCGCGCTCATGCGCGCGCTCCCGCGTGCCGGCAATGGCGCCGCGTGTTCTCCCCGTCGTCGGGCATGGCGTTGCTCCTCTTCGGTTCGGCAGGGTCGGTGAATACGCGCTCAGCGCAGGCCCGCGCCACTCGGCGAGCCAATGGCTTCGGGGAGCAGCTTCGGAAGAACGCGCCCAGCGGCCATGAAATGGACATCCGATTGCCCGGCCGACAATGTGCACAATGTGTAAAGATCAGCATATCTATCGATCTCGGAGATCAGGCGAGCGTCGGTCTCCACTGCCGCGCAAGAGGCCGTCGAGCCAGGACGGCAACCCGCCTGCACTCCCCGTCCGTCACACGGCGAGGCCGGCTGAGGGCATTGAGCTGCGCCTCCAGCGCCACGGCACGTTCGGCCGCCTGGCGGCGGACGATCCGGCGGAGAGCATCATCAGAGCCCGGGGATCAGCGGCGCCCAACATACGACGGCCGATCGCAATGATCGCCTTCGAGTGAGATCCCGGCGCGAACCAAGGCCGGCCGCCGGCCTCTCGAGAGCGATCCCTCCACTCATCGACCCCCTTTGTCCCACGGTTTGAAAGCAGCTACACGAGTCACGCTGAAGGAATCCTCAGCCTAGAATATTCATGCACGACGTCACAGTGATCTATGCCACGCGAGAAAGATCCCCGAAATGAACGAACGGCACTTCCGTCCGGACCTACCGGACGAAAGTGCCGTTCGTTGCGTGCTTCGGTGGTGTCAGACGCGAAAGCCCAGTGCCCTGAGCTGCTCGCGGCCGTCCTCGGTGATCTTGTCGGGGCCCCACGGCGGCATCCAGACCCAGTTGATCCTGATGTCGTCGACCAGGCCTGCGGTGCCGGTGAGAGCGGCCCGGGCCTGCTCCTCGATGACGTCGGTCAGCGGGCATGCCGCAGACGTGAGCGTCATGTCGATGGTGGCGACGCCGCCCTCGCTCTGGATGCCGTAGACCAGGCCCAGATCGACGACGTTGATGCCCAGCTCGGGGTCGACGACGTCGCGCATCGCCTCCTCGAGGTCCTCGATAGAGGGCTCCTCAGCGCGCTGTGCCGGCGGCTCGGGCATGCCTACCGCGCCTCGCACCACGTCGTCGGCGGTCTCGCTCATCGCACTCCCTCGCTGCACTCGGTCGGCGCTGCGCGCAGGCGCTGTAACACTGACTCGCTCGCACGCTCGCTCATCGCACTCCCTCGCTGCACTCGGTCGGCGCTGCGCGCAGGCGCTGTAACACTGATTCGCTCGCACGCTCGCTCATGACTGTGTCTCCTCCGTCTTGCGAGCATCATCGCGCGTTTCGCTCTGGTCGTCATGCGCGGTGCGGACGACGGCGTCCTTGAACGCCATCCATCCGAGCAACGCGCACTTCACGCGGGCCGGGTAGCGGGCCACACCCGCGAAGGCCACGCCGTCGCCGAGCACGTCCTCGTCCGGCTCCACCTGCCCACGGCCCTGCGCCATCTCCTGGAACGCCGTGAGCACCGTCATCGAGTCCTCGACCGAGCGACCGACGACGAGGTCGGTGAGCACCGACGCCGACGCCTGGCTGATCGAGCACCCGAGTGTCTCGTAGGAGACGTCCGCGACCTTGTCGCCGTCGAGCTTCACGCGCAGCGTGATCTCGTCGCCACAGGTCGGGTTGATCTGGAACGACTCGGCGTCGAACGGTTCGCGCAGACCGGCGCCGTGTGGCGACCGGTAGTGGTCCAGGATGATCTCCTGGTACATCTGTTCCAGCTGCATGTGGGTCAGCTCACTCCGAAGAAGTCACGCGCGGCCCGCACGCCCTCGACCAGAGCGGTGACCTCGTCCGGTGTGTTGTACACGTGGAACGAGGCGCGCACGGTGGCGGCCACCCCGAAGCGACGGTGCAGCGGCCACGCGCAGTGGTGGCCCACCCGCACGGCGACGCCCCGGTCGTCGAGCACCTGGCCGACGTCGTGCGCGTGCACGCCCTCGACGACGAACGCGACGGCACCGCCGCGGTCGGTGAGATCGGTGGGCCCGATGATCCGGACGCCGGGAACCTGTGACAGACCGTCGATGGTCTGCTGCACCAGCGCCATCTCGTGGGCGTGGATCGTGTCCATACCGAGCGCGTTCACGTAGTCGACGGCCGCCCCGAGGCCCACGGCCTGCGACGTCATCGGTACGCCTGCCTCGAACCGCTGCGGCGGCGGGGCGTAGGTGGTGTGCTCCATCCGCACGAGCTCGATCATCGACCCGCCCGTGAGGAACGGCGGCATCGCATCGAGCAGCTCCGCGCGCCCGTAGAGCACGCCGATGCCGGACGGCCCGAGCATCTTGTGCCCTGAGAACACCGCGAAGTCGACGCCGAGCTCACCGAGGTGTACCGGCATGTGCGGCACCGACTGGCAGGCGTCGAGCAGTACCAGGGCGCCCACCTCGCGGGCGCGGCGTACCAGCTCCGCGACCGGCAGCACGGTGCCCAGCACGTTGGACTGGTGCGCGAACGCCACGATCTTCGTGCGCTCGGTGAGCGTGATCGAGTCGAGATCCACGCGCCCGGTTTCGGTGATCGAGTACCACCGCAGCGTGGCGCCGGTACGCCGGCAGAGCTCCTGCCAGGGCACGAGGTTGGCGTGGTGCTCCAGCTCGGTGATCACGATCTCGTCGCCCGGTCCGAGCGCGAAGCGCTCCGACTCCGGCCCGAGGCCCGTGCGGATGCTCGAGTTGCTCATCGCGTACGCCACGAGGTTGATGCCCTCGGTGGCGTTCTTGGTGAACACGAGCTCGCCCGCCGTGGCGCCGATGAGCGCGGCGATCCGCGCCCGCGCCGACTCGTAGGCGTCGGTGGCCTCCTCGGCGAGCTGGTGCGCGCCGCGGTGCACGGCGGCGTTGTGCTGCTCGAGGAACGCCCGCTCGGCGTCGAGCACCTGGCGCGGGCGCTGCGACGTGGCACCCGAGTCCAGATAGACCAGCGGGCGGCCGTCGCGGACGGTGCGCGCGAGTATCGGGAAGTCCGCTCGCAGCTTCTGGACGTCGACGCCCTCGACGGTGGTCATCAGACCACCGTCGAAGGCACGGCCTCAGCCACCGCCGTCTCGACGGCCGACCCGGTGAATCGCACGTATCCGGTCTTCTCCAGCTCGTCGGCCAGCTCGGGGCCGCCGGACTCGACGATGCGCCCGCCTGCGAAGACGTGCACCACGTCGGGCGTGATGTGCTGCAGGATCCGCGTGTAGTGCGTGATCAGCAGGACACCGGTGTCGCCACCCGCCCGGTAGCGGTTGACGCCCTCGGACACGACGCGCAGTGCGTCGACGTCCAGGCCGGAGTCGGTCTCGTCGAGCACCGCGAACTTCGGCTTGAGCAGCGCGAGCTGCAGCACCTCGTGGCGCTTCTTCTCGCCGCCGGAGAAGCCCTCGTTCACGTTGCGCTCGGCGAAGTCCGGGTCGATGTCGAGATCGCTCATCGCGCTCTTGACCTCCTTGACCCAGGTGCGCAGCTTCGGCGACTCGCCGCGGATGGCGGTGGCCGCCGCGCGCAGGAAGTTGGCCGTCGAGACGCCCGGGACCTCGACCGGGTACTGCATGGCGAGGAACAGGCCCGCGCGGGCGCGCTCGTCGACGGTCATGCCGAGGACGTCCTGGCCGTCGAGGAGGACCTCACCGGAGGTGACCTCGTACTTCGGGTGCCCCGCGATCGCGTAGGCCAGCGTCGACTTGCCGGAGCCGTTGGGGCCCATGATGGCGTGCGTCTCGCCGGCGCGGATCGTGAGGTCGACGCCCTTCAGGATCTCCTTGGGGCCGTCCTCGGTTGCGACCGAGACGTGCAGATCCTTGATCTCCAAGGTGGACATTGGTGTCAGTGCTCCGTGTGGTTGGGTGCGTCAGGCGCCGGTGACGGCCAGCTCGGCCTCGATCGCCGCTTCCAGGCGCTCGCGCAGCTCGGGAAGGGTGATCCGGCTCAGGATCTCGCCGAAGAAGCCGCGGACGACGAGCCGGCGGGCGACGTCCTCCGGGATACCGCGGCTCTGCAGGTAGAACAGCTGCTCGTCGTCGAACCGGCCGGTGGCACTCGCGTGGCCGGCGCCGGCGATCTCACCGGTCTCGATCTCGAGGTTCGGTACCGAGTCGGCCCGCGCGTGCTCGGTGAGCACCAGGTTGCGGTTGAACTCGAACGTCCGCGTGTTCTCCGCAGCCGCGCGGATCAGCACGTCGCCGATCCACACGGTGTGGGCGGTGAGGCCCTTCACGCTCTGCAGCGCGTTCTTGTAGATCACGTTGGAGGTGCAGTTCGCCACGGCGTGGTCGACCAGCAGCCGCTGCTCCAGGTGCTGGCCCGCGTCGGCGAAGCCCAGCCCGGCCAGCTCGGCGTCGCCGCCGGGGCCGCGGTACTTCACGGTGGGGCTGATCCGCACCAGGTCGCCGCTCAGCGACACCGATGTGGCCCGCAGCACCGCGTCGCGCCCGATCGACATGTGCTGCGCGCCGACGTGCACGGCGTCGTCGGCCCACTCACCGGTGACGATCAGTGTGAGCCGCGATCCCTCGGCCAGTACGACCTCGAGGTTGTCGGCCAGAGCGCCGGAACCGCGGTACTCCACCACCGCGGTGGCCTCGGTATTGGGCGTGGTGCGCAGCTGCAGGTGGCCGGCGGCGGTGACGCCCTCTCCCGGGCCGGTGACCGTGACGGTGACCGGTGCAGGGGTGCCGTTCAACGTGACGACCGTGGCCTCACGGAACGCGGACCACGCCGCAGCGGCGACGCGGTCGGCGGGGACGCCGCCCTCGCCGATGCGTGCGTCGTCGCGGCCGACGGTCTCGACCGTGACGCCCTCGGCGACAGCGGCCTCGATCTTGGCGGTGCCGTCGAGCGCCGCGGTGCCGTCGTGCAGGCCGTGCAGCCGCCGCGTCGGCGTGAAGCGCCAGTTCTCCTCACGACCGCCGGGGACCTCGAAGGCCTCGACGTCGTAGGAGGTGAAGCGCTCGCTCGCCGACGCGAGAGGCGACTCACCCTGCCCCTTCTTGGCACCCTCGAGCTCGGGGGCGAGGCCGGCGACCTCGGGTGCGGTCTCCGGAACGGTCATGATTCGTGAGTCCTTCTCTGCAGATGGGAAAGGCGTGCGGTCATCCGACCGAGCCCTCCATCTGCAGCTCGATGAGCCGGTTCAGCTCCAGCGCGTACTCCATGGGCAGCTCGCGCGCGATGGGCTCGACGAACCCGCGCACGACCATCGCCATGGCCTCGTCCTCGGTCAGCCCGCGGCTCATCAGGTAGAAGAGCTGGTCGCCGCTGACCTTCGAGACCGTGGCCTCGTGGCCCATCGAGACCTCGTCGTTGCGGACGTCGACGTAGGGATAGGTGTCGGACCGGCTGATCGTGTCGACCAGGAGCGCGTCGCACTTCACCGTGGAGCGGCTGTGGTGCGCCCGCGGGTTGACCTGCACGAGACCGCGGTACGAGGTGCGCCCACCACCACGCGCCACCGACTTCGAGATGATCGTCGAGGACGTGTGGGGCGCCAGGTGCACCATCTTCGCCCCGGCGTCCTGGTGCTGGCCCTCGCCGGCGAAGGCGATGGACAGGACCTCGCCCTTGGCGTGCTCACCCATCAGCCAGACGGCCGGGTACTTCATGGTGACCTTGGAGCCGAGGTTGCCGTCGACCCACTCCATGGTGGCGCCCTCTTCGGCCTTGGCCCGCTTGGTCACCAGGTTGTAGACGTTGTTCGACCAGTTCTGGATCGTCGTGTAGCGGCAGCGGCCGCCCTTCTTCACGACGATCTCGACCACGGCCGAGTGCAGCGAGTCGGACTTGTAGATCGGCGCGGTGCAACCCTCGACGTAGTGCACGTAGGCACCCTCGTCGACGATGATCAGCGTGCGCTCGAACTGGCCCATGTTCTCGGTGTTGATCCGGAAGTAGGCCTGCAGCGGGATGTCCACCTTGACGCCCTTGGGGACGTAGATGAACGAGCCGCCCGACCACACCGCCGAGTTGAGCGCGGAGAACTTGTTGTCGCCGCTCGGGATGACCGAGCCGAAGTACTCCTTGAACAGCTCAGGGTGCTTGCGCAGGCCCGTGTCGGTGTCGAGGAAGATGACGCCCTGGGACTCCAGGTCCTCGCGGATCTTGTGGTAGACGACCTCGGACTCGTACTGCGCAGCGACACCGGCGACGAGGCGGGCCTTCTCCGCCTCCGGGATGCCCAGCTTGTCGTAGGTGTTCTTGATGTCAGGGGGCAGGTCCTCCCAGCTGGCGGCCTGCTTCTCCGTGGAACGCACGAAGTACTTGATGTTGTCGAAGTCGATGCCCGACAGGTCCGCGCCCCAACGAGGCATCGGCTTGCGTTCGAACAGGTCGAGTGCCTTGAGCCGGAAGTCGAGCATCCACTGGGGCTCGTTCTTCAGTGCGGAGATGTCGGCGACGACGTCGGCGGAGAGACCGCGACGTGCGGTAGCGCCGGCGGCGTCCGGATCGGCCCAGCCGAAGTCGTAGCGGCCGAGCGTCGCGAGCGTCTCCTCCTGGGTGAGTGCCTCAGGAGTGGTCGTCATTCGGACTGCCTCCCTCTCAGGGACGTACCTGTGGGGATCCCTGTCGAGATCGTGGTGGTGGTGGTGGTGGTGCAACCCCGCTGGATTTCGGGAGCTTCCAGCGGAACGTGGGTGGTGCACGCGGTGTCGCCACGCGCGATGGTGGCCAGCCGCTGCACATGGGTGCCGAGCAGCTCGGCGAACGCCTGGGTCTCAGCCTCGCACAGCTCCGGGAACTCGGCCGCGACGTGCGCGACCGGGCAGTGGTGCTGGCACAGCTGCACACCCGACCCGGCTTCCCGGGCCTGTGCGGCGTAGCCACGGGACGTGAGCACGTCGGCGAGCGCTCCCGTGCGCGCGTCGCGCCCGTCGGTGGCCGCGACCTGCTCGGCTTCCGAACCGAGCAGGCTCTCGACCCGGCTGCGCGCGAAGTCGCGCACCGCCGCCTCTCCCCCGTGCTCGGCGAGGTAGCGCAGTGCAGCCACGGCGAGGTCGTCGTAGCCGTGGCCGAACCGGGCCCGCCCGGCGTCGGTGAGCAGGTAGTGGCGGGCCGGGCGCCCCCGGCCCCGCGGGCCGCGGCGCGGCGCCTGCCGCACCTCGGCCTCGCCGTCGGCGATCAGGGCGTCGAGATGACGCCGGACCGCGGGAGCCGACAGCGAGAGCTCGGCGGCGACCGCGGTGGCCGTGATCGGACCCTGCTCCATCAGCAGGCGGGCGACGCCGGCCCGGGTGCGGCCGTCACCGCTCGACTGCCCCTCATGGGCGTCGACCGACGGCTGTCCCCTGCTTTTCACAACACCAGTGTTGCGTATATCGGCGGCGGGGGCAAAGGCGGCGTGCGACGGGTGACGACGCTCACGCCGGGGGAGGCTCGCTAGGCTGCACGCATGGTCGCAGGGGAGCTGGACGGCGCACGCGCTCCGGTTCCGGTAGAGGCACCCCCGCGCGACCCGAGCCGCGCCGCCCGCCGGCTGGGACTCACCGGCACGCTGCTGATGGGGGTGGGCGCTCTCGGCGCCGGCGCGCTTCCCGTCCCCAACCCGTTGTTCGGCCTGCGGCTGCTCGGCCTGCCCAGCCGCAACGCCACCATCGCCATCGCCATCACCTACGCCGGCATCGGACTGCTGGTGGTCGCGTGGCTGTGGATCGGCAAGATGCTGCGGTCGAACGGGGCCGTGGCGCCCGCTCCCGACCGCGCGCAACTGGCCCGCACGGCCGTGCTCTGGGCCATACCGCTCGCCGTGGCGCCGCCGCTGTTCTCCCGTGACGTCTACAGCTACCTGGCGCAGAGCGCGATCCTCGCCCGCGGGCTGGACCCCTACGTTCTCGGACCGGCACAGGCCCTGGGCGTCGACGATCCGCTGACCCGCAGCATCCCCACCATCTGGCGCGACACCCCGGCGCCCTATGGGCCGTTCTTCCTCTGGCTCGGCCGCGGCATCACCGCACTCACCGGCAACGACGTCGTCCTCGGCCTGTTCACCCACCGCCTGCTGGCCCTCATGGGCGTCGGCCTGATCGTCTGGGCGATACCCAAGCTGGCCCGGCGCTGCGGGCTCGACGCCGGGCTCGCGCTGTGGCTCGGCGCTGCCAACCCGCTGGTGCTGTTCCACCTGGTCAGCGGCATTCACAACGAGTCACTGATGATCGGGATGATGCTCGCCGGCATGGAGATCGGCCTTCGCGCCGGCCCCCGGGTGCTGGACACGAGGTTCCTCTGCGGCGCCCTGCTCATCGTGGGCGCCTCCGCGGTCAAGATTCCCGCGCTGCTGGCACTCGGCTTCCTCGGCACGGAATGGGCACGGCGGCGCGGCGGGCGGCTGCGCGACGTCGCCGTGTCGGCGGGGGTGCTCGGTGGGGTCACCGTCGTCGGCTACGCCGTGCTGGCACTCGTCACCGGTCTCGGGCTCGGGTGGGTCACCACACTGGATACGCCGAGCCTCATCCGCAGCTGGATGTCGGTGTCCACCGACCTCGGTCTCGTCGGGGGCCAGGTCGGCATCGTGGGCGGCCTCGGTGACCACACCGACACCGTGCTCGTGCTCACCCGCGGCCTGGGTGGGCTCGCCGGGGGCATCGTGGTCCTGGTACTGCTGCTCGCCTCCCTTCGCGGGCGGCTCGACCCCGTCACCGGGATGGGCGTCGGCCTGGGTGCGGTCGTGCTGCTCGGACCGATCGTGCATCCGTGGTACCTGCTCTGGGCCGCGATCCCGCTCGCCGCAACCCAGGGCCTTCCCCGCTACCGGCGCGCCGCGCTGGCCGCCTCCGCCATCCTCGCCCTGCTCGTCCCGCCCACCGGCGCCGACTTCAACTTCCGCGCCTACCAGCTGCCCATGGCGATCGTGGCCGGGCTCCTCATGCTCGTGCTCCTGCTGCTCGTGCAGCGGCATCAGCTCGCCGGGCAGCGGGGCGTGGACGTCGACGCGTGGCCGGGCCGCGTGCCGACTCCGGGGCCGGATCCCGCACCTCATTAGACTGCTTTGCTGTGAACACTCCGCCGCCCCCTGTCGCGGTCCGGGGGCTGGTGAAGCGGTACGGCCGCACCACCGCGGTCGACGGGCTCGACCTCGATCTGGCCGCCGGATCGGTGCTGGCCCTGCTCGGCCCCAACGGCGCAGGCAAGACGACCACCGTCGAGGTCTGCGAGGGTTTCCTCCGCGCCGACGCCGGCGAGGTGCGTGTGCTCGGTCTCGATCCGGCCACCGCCCCCGACAGCCTCCGCGCCCGGATCGGCGTGATGCCCCAGGGCGGGGGCGCCTACCCCGCCGTACACGCCACGGAGATGCTGCGGCTCGTCGCCGCCTGCTCAGCGCACCCGCTCGACGTCGAGTGGCTCACCTGCGTACTCGGCCTCGAAGGCTGCGCCCGCACGCCCTACAAGCGCCTGTCGGGGGGCCAGCAGCAGCGTCTCGCGCTCGCCTGCGCGGTCGTCGGACGCCCTGAGCTGGTGTTCCTCGACGAGCCGACAGCCGGGATGGACCCGCAGGGCCGCCGGGTGGTGTGGGACCTGGTCGATGCGCTGCGCCGCGACGGGGTGGCCGTGCTGCTCACCACCCACCTCATGGAGGAGGCCGAGGCACTCGCTGACGAGGTCGTGATCGTCGACCACGGGCGCGTGGTCGCGCAGGGTTCGCCCGCAGCGCTCACGGCCAACACCGCGCAGCAGGAGCTGCGTTTCCGCGCGCGGTCCGGCATGGACGTCGACGATCTCGTGGCGGCGTTGCCCGCCGGGTACGGGGCGGCCGAGCCGATCGCCGGGCGCTACGTCGTGCGGGGCCGGATCGATCCCGCTGTGCTGTCGACCATCACGTCGTGGTGCGCGAGGCAGGGAGCGCTCGCCGATGACGTACAGGTGGCCAGGCGCAGCCTCGAGGACGTCTTCCTGGAGCTGACCGGACGGGAGCTGCGCTCGTGACCCTCTTCCCACCCGGCACCTTCACGCCCCGGCCCGGCGCCGGTTCGCCGCTGCGGATGCTCGCGGTGCAGTCGGCCACCGAGCTGCGCCTCGCCCTGCGCAACGGGGAGCAGGTGCTGCTCACCCTCCTCATCCCGATCGTGCTGCTGGTCGGCCTGAGCACCCTCGATCTGGTGCCGCTGCCGGAGCCACGGATCGCGGCGGTGCTGCCCGGCGTGCTCGCGCTCGCGGTGATGTCCAGCGCCTTCACCGGCCAGGCCATCGCACTGGGCTTCGACCGGCGCTACGGCGTGGTCCGGCGCCTCGCCGCCACAGCGTTGCCACGCTGGCTACTGGTCGCGGGCCGGTTGGTGGCGGTGCTGGGCGTCGTCGCGATCCAGGTGGTGCTGCTCTGCGGCCTTGCCGCGGCGCTGGGTTGGCGGCCTGCGGCGGCCGGCGTGGGCTGGGCGCTGTTGCTCCTGGTACTCGGCACCGCCGCGTTCGGCTCGTTGGGGATCCTCCTCGGCGGGTCGGTGCGTGCCGAGATCACCCTCGCGGTGGCCAACCTCGTGTGGTTCGTGCTGCTGCTGGCCGGCGGGATCATCGTCCCGCTCGGGCTGCTCCCGGGGCCGCTCGCGGCTGTCGGCGCCGCGCTGCCGTCCGGTGCACTGGCCGAGAGCCTGCGCGCGGCCTTGTCGGCCGGGCACGCACCGAGTGCCATACAGGTACTCGTGCTCCTGCTCTGGACGGCCGCGGCATCGCTGCTGGCAGTGCGCAC
>DASYES010000172.1:0-6620 GCA_036498885.1 Pseudonocardia sp. | reverse complement strand
CGTTACGATCCTTCCCCGCTCGTATGTCCCCTCGCAGACGCCGTGCGCTCTGCCCGGAGTGCCCCTGCGAGTACGCCCGGGATGTCGACTCGGCCAGACTCGTCCTATGAGCGACACCCAGAAACCGCTCCGCGTGGTCTTCGTCTGCACCGGCAACATCTGCCGCTCCCCCATCGCCGAGAAGGTGTTCGTTCACGAGTTGCAGCGCGCGGGCCTGGCGCACGCCGTGCAGGTCGGTAGCGCTGGCACCGGCAGCTGGCACATCGGATCGCCCGCCGACGATCGTGCAGCGGCGTTGCTGCGCGCCGAGGGCTACCCCGACGAGCACACGGCCCGTCAGGTGGACGCCGAACTGCTCTCGGCCGACCTGCTCGTCGCGCTCGACGACTCCCACCGCCGCGCGTTGCAGTCGATGGTCCCCGACCCCGAGCGGGTGCGGCTGCTGCGTTCGTTCGACCCCGCCGCGCCCACCGGGGCCGAGGTGCCCGATCCCTACTACGGCAGCGCCGACGGGTTCACCGAGGTGCTCACCATGATCCGGGCGGCCATGCCGGGAATGCTGGATTGGGTGCGGAGCCGGATGTGAACGTCCTCGGCGTCGCGGTGCGCACCAGCACACCGCTCGGTGGCGGGGCCGTGCGCGCGGAGCTCGCCGACGGGCGCACTGTCGTCGTCAAGAACGCGGAGGAGAGCACTCTCGCCGCCGAGGCCGCCGGGCTGCGCTGGCTGCGGGTACCGGGCGGCCCATCCGTGCCCGCGGTGCTGGACGTCGACCCGCACCGGCTCGTCACGGAGTTCGTCCCGCGCGGCTCACCCGACGCCAGGACCGCAGCAGCCTTCGGCAGCAGCCTCGCCCACCTGCACGGCGCCGGGGCCCCGGCCTTCGGCGCCGCGCCGCCCGACGGACCGTCCGAAGCCTGGATCGGGCGGGCCCCCATGCGCAACGAGCCGTCCACGAGCTGGCCGGAGTGGTTCGCAGCCGACCGCGTGCTGCCCTACCTGCGTGCAGCGTCGGACGCGGGGGAGCTGACGGGTGGCGAGGCCGCCGTCGTCGAGCGGGTATGTGATCGGCTCCCTGCGCTCGCCGGACCGGCCGAGCCACCCGCCCGGCTGCACGGCGACCTGTGGTCGGGAAACGTCCTGTGGTCGCCTGGCGGCGCATGGCTGATCGATCCCGCCGCCCACGGCGGGCACCGCGAGACCGACCTGGCGATGCTCGCGCTGTTCGGCTGCCCGCACCTCGACGCCGTGCTGCGCGCGTATGACGAGACGGCGCCGCTCGCGGCGGGCTGGGGCGAGCGGGTGCCGCTTCACCAGCTCTTCCCGCTGCTCGTGCACGTCGTGCTGTTCGGCCGGGGGTACGCCGGGCAGGCCGTCGCGGCGGCGCGGGCGGCGTTGCGGGTGGGCTGAACCGCCGGCGCCGGACGAACGGCACGTCCGCCCAGACCTATCGGTCGAGAGTGCCGCTCGTTGGGCGCGCGGGCGATCAGCGCCAGTCGTCGAGGACGTAGAGGTCCGCACGGTCGTAGGCGGGCTCGTTGGGCCGGTGCATGGAGACGCCCGCCGTGTCGACGCGGAATCCGGCGCCGAGGAGGTGCCGGTGCGCCTCGTGGCGAGCGGTGTTCACCCCGACGGTGAGCCGCCGTGCACCGGCACCCGCGGCGAAGCCCTGGCAGGCACCGAGCAGGGCGGCGAACACGTCCGCGGCGTGCGGCCCAGGCCGTACGGCCGCGAACTTCACGTAGACCGTGCCGCTCCCCGCCTCCGTGCCCGCTCCGGAATGGCAGACGGCGAACCCGCTCGGCGCATCGGGCGCGCCGACGAGCACGACCTCGCCGAGACCCTGGTCGAGCACGGCCGTGATCTCGCCGCGGACGTCGAGCCCCGGGTGGATCGAGTCGGTCACCGCGGCGCAGGCGTCCAGAAGTGCCTGACGGCTCGTGGCCGCCGCGGCCGACATGCGCCAGCCCAGCACGGGCTCTCCCCCGCCCACCGGGCGCGACATGATCACGGTGAGGTACCGCGGCCAGAACCCGAACTTGTGGTAGAGCCAGTGGTGCATCGGGCTCTGCGGGAACGTGAACAGACCCTGGTGGGTGGCGCCGCGCGCGTCGAGCAACTCCGTGGCCGCCGCGACGAGTCGCGTGCCGACACCGCTGTTCCACATGCGCGGCGTCACCGACAACGGCCCGAGGAAACCCACGCTGCCCCACAGCGTCACCAGCGTGGAGCCGACGAGCACTCCGTCGACCACGCCGGCGAGCGCGACGGTGTGCGGAGCGCGGAAACGCGTGCGGAACACCTCGGTGTCGTCGTTCATGTCGATGCCGAGGAGGGTGCCGAACGCGTCACGCAGGATGCGGTCCGCGTCGTCCAGTTCGGCCTGGTGGAGCGGCCGCACCTCGATCTGCACCACGAAAGGATGACGCGTCGCTCCACCGAGCGGACCACCGGGCTACTCCGTTTGCGATCTTGCTGGCCGCGGCGGCCAGGCCGGCGGGCGACAGGGATGCAACTCGCGAGCGGGAAACCGGCGACTCGCGCGCGCGAAACGGGCGACTCGCGGGGGCCCCGCGAGTCGCCCGTTTTCAGGTGGCGAGTCGCCCGTTTTCCGCTCGCCCGTTTCCCGCCCGGGCGTGTCAGGTCAGGTCGGCCAGTTCGGCCAGGGAGTCGCCCATTGCCGCGGCCAGGACGTCGACGTCGGGCATCGCGTCGCGGTCGGCGGTGAGGCCGTAGTGGACGCCGCCGTCGTAGGAGGTGACCCCGATCGCGACGGCCTGGCCGCCGGCGAGGGGCACCACCGGGTACATGTCGAGCATCCGCGCGCCCATCGCGTACAGCGGGCGCGGCGGGCCGGGGACGTTGGTGACCAGCACGTTGTAGAGGCGGCTGGAGAACTGGCTGGCCAGCCGGGCGCCGAGGCTGTGCAGGATCGGCGGGGCGAGGCCCACGAGCCCGACCAGCGCGGACGCGCCGACGGCCTGGCCGCTGCGCTTGTGGATCTCCATGGCGTCGCGCACCGCCATGAGGCGCGCCAGCGGGTAGGGCTCGGCGACGGGCAGGTCCACGAGGTAGGCGGAGATGCTGTTGCCCGAGCCTTCGCTGCGGCTGCGGGCCCGGACGCTCACGGGCACCATCGCGCGGACGCTGGTGTCGGCGGTCAGCGGCTCCCCGCGACTGATCAGCCAACGGCGCAGCCCACCGGCGACCACCGCGAGCACGACGTCGTTGACGGTGCCGCCGAACGCCTTGCGGACGGCCCGATGGTCGGCCAGCGTGGTGCGTTCCATGCCGTAGCGGCGTTGCTCACCGGTGGCGCCGTTCAGCGGCTGCACCGGGCGGGTCGCCGCCGCGCTGCGCCCGGCGGCGACCACGGCCTCCACCGTGCGCCCGACCGCCGAGGCGGCTTCCCGCACGTCGGCCACCGCCCGGCCTGCGACGTCGAGCGCGGCGCGCGGGCGGCGCAGCGAGTGCGCCGCAGCCATCGCCGCGAGCTCCAGCGCCGAGGGCTCCGGCGCGGGGCACCAGTCGTCGGGCGGGCTCTCGCGGGGCTGCGGGGTGAGGTCGAGCAGCGCGGCCCCGATGTCCATCGACGCCAGCCCGTCGACCATGGCGTGGTGGGTCTTGGTGACCACGGCGAAGCGCCCGTCGGCCAGGCCCTCCACGAGGTAGACCTCCCAGAGCGGACGGGAGCGGTCGAGCTGGCGCGCCAGCAGCCTGCCGACGAGGTCGCGCAGGACGTCCTCGGTGCCCGGGGCCGGCAGTGCCGACCGTCGCACGTGGAAGTCGAGGTCGAAATCCGGGTCGTCCACCCACACCGGCAGCCCGAGCCGGCCCGGCACGTCCCGCACCTTCTGGCGATAGCGCGGGACGAGCGCGAGCCTGCTGCCGATGAGCTCGGTGAACGCTTCGGCGTCGAACCGCCCGTGCTCCGGGGGGTCGAACGTCATCACGGCGCCGACGTGCATCGCCGCGGTGCGATGCTCCGCGAAGAGGAACGACGCGTCGAGCGGTGAGAGACGGTCCGGCACGGTGCTCATTGTCTCCGACCTGCACGATCGTGTAAGGGCACGGGTGCTGCAGCACGCATGCCCACACACGACCGGCGCGAGCGGTTACCAGCCCCGGAGGGGGAAGCCGGACCGTCCCTGATCAAGCAGCTTGACCCCGAGCACCTGGTGCAGCTGGATGTTGTCGCGCTCGAACCCGAGCCGGGACGCGGCCATGTAGAGCCGCCACACGCGGGCCCGGCCGACACCGACCTCGGCCACGGCCTCGTCCCAGTGCGCTTCGAGGTTGGCACACCACCCGGCGAGCGTGAGGGCGTAGTGCTCGCGCAGGTTCTCCTCGTGCCGTACCTCGAAGCCCGAGTCGTTCATCACGGAGATGAGGTGCCCGACCGGCTCCAGCTGCCCGTCCGGGAAGACGTAGCGGGCGATGAAGGGGTCGAGCCTGCGGGTCAGCGGGGTGCGCGGCTGGGTGATGCAGTGGTTGAGCAGCCGCCCGCCCGGGCGGAGCCGCTCGTACAGGGACCGGAAGTAGTTCGGCAGCTGGTCCTTGCCGATGTGCTCGGTGAGCCCGATCGAGCTGATCGCGTCGAACTCGGACTCCGGCGCGTCGCGGTAGTCGAGGTGGCGCACTTCGGCGAGATCACCGAGGCCGCGCCGGACGATCTCGGCCTGGGCCCACTCGGCCTGGTTGCGGGAGAGCGTCACACCCAGCGCCTTGACGCCGTGCTCGGCGGCGGCGTGCATGACCATCCCGCCCCACCCACAGCCCACGTCCAGCAGCCGCATGCCGGGCTGCAGCCCGAGCTTCTGCGACACCAGCTCGTGCTTGGCGGCTTGCGCCTCCTCCAGGGTGGCTGACGCCGTGGGGAAGACCGCGCAGGTGTAGGCCATCGACGGGCCGAGCACCCACTCGTAGAACCGGTTGGAGACGTCGTAGTGGTGCGAGATCGCCTTCCGGTCCCGCGCCTTCGAATGCAGGCGACCCGGTGGGCGGTACTCGAGAGGGGGCGGCGGCTGGCGGTGCCGGAGCCAGAGCGGCAGCAGACGCCGGGCCAGTCGCACCTGGTCGGCTCGCGTCAGGTCGTGCAGCGTGAGGTCCGCCATCGCGTCGAGCACTTCGTAGACGTCGCCGTCGACCTCGATCTCGCCCGTTACGTAGGCCCTGGCGAGCCCGAGCGTCCCCGGTGCTGTGACGAGCCGGGCGAGCGCCCGCGGCGTGAGGATGCGCATGGCGACGTCGGAGCTGTCCGGTCCGGCCTTGCTGCCGTCATATGCCACGACCCGAATCGGGACGTCCTGGCCGAGGACGTCCGAGATGATTTCAGCTACCTGCATCATGCCCTCCCTGAACCGGTGACCTTGGAATAAAGGTCGGGCAGCCGGCCGTGCGGGTCGTAGCGCCGCTTGAGCGCACGGTAGGCGGGCCCGTTGTAGTGCTTCCAGAACTCACCCTCGTCGTAGTGCACTGTGGAGTACAGCGACTTGTGTCCGCCGAGGTCGGCGACGAGTTCCTCCACACGCCGGTTATGAGCATCCGGCCGCCCGGGTACTTCCGGGACGGTGGACCAGAACCCGACGTTGACATAGAGCTCACCCGGCTCCATGGGATACAGCGGCCAGCGCTGCTGCCCGCGCAGCCGCAGCGGGCAGAGCCACACCGGCGTGATCCCGACGTCGGTGTGGAACGCGTCGAGGAACTCGGCGAGCCGCTCCACCGGGATCTCGACGTCCTGGATGACCGGCTCCTCCTGCGGCGTGCGGGTGAGCCGGTGCGCCCGGCTGCTGAACCCGATACGCCGGTCGAAGGCCACGATCCTGCGGTAGACGTCCGAGCGGCGGTAGCGCCGCGGCCACACCCGGCGCACCAGCGGGTGCTGCACGCCGAAGGCCCGCGAGCACCAGAACCAGTCGGTGTCCCAGCGCCAGATGTAGTCGTGCGCTGTCAGATGGTCGACCGTGCGCTCGCGAATCGACCGGTAGAAGATCTGCTGTCCTGTGTAGTCACTCGGCCCCGGACCCGGGTCGTCGGTGAACCTACCGACGGTGAGGTACTGCTCGCCCGCCGTGAACACGGTGCCGTCGACGAAGTCGGGGCCGTCCACCGCGTCGGGATCGCACAGTTCGGTGATCATCGAGGCCAGATCGGACGACGCCACGCGCCGGTGCTCCAGCCGCACGTACGGGGCCACCGGCTGAAGCTCGATCTTCAGTCGCAGCGCGTAGCCGAGCGTGCCGTAGGAGTTGGGGAACCCGTGGAAGAGGTCGGCGTGCTCACCGTTCGGAGTGGCAGTGACGATCTCACCACCGGGGGTGAGAATGTCCATTTCGAGTACGGACTCGTGCGGGAGGCCATGCCGGAACGATGTGGACTCGATGCCCAGCCCCGTGACCGCTCCGCCGAGCGTGATCGTCTTCAGTTGTGGCACGACCAGCGGCATCATGCCGCGCGCGAGCGTGGCGGAGACGAGGTCCTCGTAGGTGGTCATGCCCTGCACCTCGGCGGTGCGGGACTTCGGGTCGACGCCGAGCACGCCGGTCAGCGCGGTCGTGTCGAGCCGGGTGACGTCGGCTGCTGCTCCCGCGCCGAACCGGAACAGGTTCGACGACTTC
>DASYES010000171.1:0-1683 GCA_036498885.1 Pseudonocardia sp. | reverse complement strand
CCTCGCCGAGGCCCGCAAGGAGCTCGAGGCCGAGGCTCCGCACGACGCCGCGCCCGATCCCTACCTCGTGGGCCACGAGGGCGGGTCACATGACGGGAAGAAGGCCGAGAAGGGCAAGAGGGTACGGACATGACCGGGCCGGTCCGGTCCGCGCCGGAGTCCGGCAGCGCCGACCGGGAGGAGTGGTACGCGCGGTCGCCGGACGCCGTCGCCGAGGCCGTCGGTGTCGACCTCGGGACGGGGCTGTCCTCGCGGACGGCGGCGGAGCGGCTGCGCACGAACGGCCCCAACGCGCTGCCCGAAGAGCGCCGCAAGCCCGGCTGGCAACGGTTCCTCGATCAGTACCGCAGCTACATGCAGATCATCCTGATCGCGGCCGCCATCGTCTCCGCCGTGATCGCGGAGTGGGGCACGGCCCTGCTCCTGGTGGTGCTCACGGTGCTGAACGCGGTCGTCGGGCTGCGGCAGGAGGGCAAGGCCGAGAGCGCGATGAACGCGCTTCGGTCGATGATGAAGGCCACGGCCAGGGTGCGGCGCGACGGAGACGCGGCCGAGATCCCGGCCGAGCAGGTGGTGATCGGGGACGTCGTGCTCATCGCCGCCGGGGACCAGGTGCCGGCGGACGGGCGCATCGCCGACGCCAGCGCGCTGCAGATCGACGAGTCGTCGCTCACGGGCGAGAGCACACCCGCGGCCAAGGACGCCCGAACCCTCGACGGTGGGGCGCGCGGCCCGGGCGACCAGACGAACATGGCCTTCATGAACACGCCGGTGACCCACGGCGGCGGCACGATGATCGTCACCGGTACCGGCTCCGATACCGAGCTCGGCCGGATCTCGGCGATGCTCTCGGCCACCGCCAGGGAGAAGTCGCCACTCACCAGGGAGCTCGATCGGCTGACCCTGTGGATCGCGGCGGCCGCGGGCATCACGATGGTCGTGATGTTCGTGCTGGGCCGCACCCGCGGTGAGGCCTGGGACGTGCTGTTCATCAGCGCCGTCGCGCTGGCGATCGCGGCCATCCCCGAGGCGCTGCCGACCGTGACCCAGATGATCCTCTCCCTCGGCGGCGTCGACCTCGCCAAGCGCAATGCGATCGTGAAGGAGCTGCCGTCGGTCGAGACGCTCGCGTTCACCTCGGCAATCAACTCGGACAAGACCGGAACGCTGACGATGAACCAGATGACGGCAGCGGAGGTGGTGACCCCGAGCGACCGGTACACCGTCTCGGGAACCGGCTACAACCTCGAGGGCAAGATCCACCACGCCGCAGGCACGGCGCCGTTCATCGAGGCCGCCGTCCTACCGTACGTCGTCGCGAGCGATGCCCAGCTCGTGGACGGCCGGGTCGTCGGCGACCCCACGGAAGGGGCGTTGCTGGTGCTCGGGCACAAGGCCGGGCTCGACATCGACGCCACGCGCGAGAGGCTGCCCCGCCTCGCCACGCTGCCGTTCGACCCGATCTACAAGCTGATGGCCACGTTCACCTCCGCTACCGACGCCACGGGACGCCCGGTCGTGCGGTGCTTCGTGAAGGGGGCCGCACCGGCCGTGATGGCCCGGGCGGCAAGCGCGCTGTGCGCGGGCGGGAGCATCCCGTGGGACGACGGGCTCAAGGGCCGGATGAACGCCCACATGGACCGCATGGAGCAGGACGGTCGGCGGGTGATGGCGGCGGCCGTG
>DASYES010000170.1:0-1845 GCA_036498885.1 Pseudonocardia sp. | reverse complement strand
TGGCGGCCTACCAGGAGCGCCGCACCGGCTACCGCACCGGCGAGGTCCGGGCGGCGATCGCCGAGCGCGGCCGCTGGAACACCGTCGCCTACGACGACCTCACCGGTCCCGACGGGATCGACCCCCGCACGCTGTCGATCGCGCTCGACGAACTGCTGCCCGACGATCGGACGGTGGCCGTCGACTCCGGGAACTTCATGGGCTATCCGAGCGCGTACCTGCGCGTTCCCGACGAGCACGGGTTCTGCTTCACGCAGGCGTTCCAGTCGATCGGGCTCGGCCTCGCCACAGCGGTCGGGGCAGCGCTCGCTCGCCCGGACCGGCTCGCCGTCGCCGCGCTGGGCGACGGCGGGGCGCTGATGGCGGCGGCGGAGCTGGAGACGGTGGCGCGGCTCGGGCTCCCGATGGTGGTCGTGATCTACGACGACCGCGGCTACGGCGCCGAGGTGCACCACTTCACCGGCGCCGACCACACCACCGTCACGTTCCCCGACACCGACATCGCCGCGATCGGACGGGGGTTCGGCTTCGACGCCGTGACGGTGCGTACCCCGGACGACCTGAAGCCGGTGGCGGAGTGGGTGGACGGACCGCGCACCGCCCCGATGCTGATCGACGCGAAGATCGCCTCGGACGGCGGTTCGTGGTGGCTCGCGGAGGCGTTCCGCGGCCACTAGCGGCTCTCCCGCTACCGCGTCCGGCGGCGGCTCCGCAACACGAGACCGGTGACCAGGGCCACCACCAGCGCGGCACCGCCCGCGATCGTGGCCCAACCGGCAGGTGAGATCACGGTGCTGCTGGGGGCCACGCCCCTGGCAGACGCGGGGCTCGGGGGCACAGGAGGAGCAGCGGCGGGCGTCCCGCCCTCGCCGAACGGCCCGATCCGCTGCGCCTCCGTGGAGGAGAACGCGTACGCCGGGCCGGGCTCGGGGTCGCCGGTGACGGTGAGGTCCAGCTGGATCGGCACCGGGGCGGCGGTGCCGGTGTCGGTGTGCGGGGCGCCCACCTGCACGGAGATCGAGAACCAGCCGGCCACGCTCTGCGTGCGGGTCGCTACGACGTCGGCGTTCCGGTTGCCGTACCGCACCGGCACGGTGCGGAGCGCGGGTTCATTGCTCGGCAGCTGCCGGGTTTCTCCGTTGTACGACGCGAAGTCCATGCCGATCTCCTCGCGCGTCGGCGCGTACACCCGCGTGGTGACGAGCGAGAGATTCTCGAGGCCTCGGCCTGGCGTTTCGCCGAGGCGCACGCGGTACGCGAGCCCCTGCCCCCAGTCCAGCCGCACCCGGTAGAACACGAACTCGCCGCGCTGCAGAACGTCTGCGTAGCTGCCGGAGCCGTCCAGAGTGCCGGCGACGTTGAAGGACCCACCGCCCACCACGGGCCGGGGTGCACCAGCCGACTCGACGAACGGGCCCAGGGGCAGCACGGCAGCGGGACCCGGGTCGGTCACCGCAGGCTCGACGCCGACGAGCAGCTCGACGGGAAGCCGCTCGGGCACGCCTGCCGACACGCGGTCCCACTCCAGTGCGAACCAGTAGCGGCCGCCGCCCGTGCACGCGTCACCGGACGTGTTGCCCCCGGTGTCCTTCTCGGTGGCGCCGTCCCAGGTGGTGGCGACGGTGAGCGCGGCTCCCTCCGATGACCTGATCGCCTGCTCGGACACGAACTCGTGGCAGTCCGCCCCGCCGTCGCCGTAGGTGCGCAGCTGGAGGGTGTTGAAGTCGTTGATCACATCGATCCCGCGTAGGCGCGGAAAGGAGACTGTCGCGCTGAAGTAGGCCGTGGCGCCGGCGGGCACGTCGACCGCGTAGTAGCGCTGCTCGTGCTGGCCGATGGTGTCGA
>DASYES010000169.1:0-2433 GCA_036498885.1 Pseudonocardia sp. | reverse complement strand
CGTACTCGCGGTCGCGGGCCAGTGCGGCCTTGCTCGGACGGCCTCGAGGCCTCTTGCGCGGAATGACGACCCCGCGCAGGAAGATCTCACCGCCCCAGACGCCCCATGGCTCCTCCCGGCGAAGGGCCCCGGCCAGGCACTCGGCCTGGATAGGGCACTGCGCGCAGAGGGACTTCGCCAGCTCCAGCTCGGCCGGAGCCTCTGCGAACCACAGGTCCGCGTCACCGGAGCGACACGGCAGGTCAGACCCCGTACGCGGCGCCGCGTCGAGGAGGGACCCCATCCCGGCGACTGTCTCGCCACCGAGCTGTTCGGAACTGATCACTCCGCCGTCCAACGGAGCTGATCGGACTAGCACCTCAACCTCCTGAGTGATGTGGTCAGGCAGGACAAACAAAAAGGCCGCGGATCCCGGTGTGGGTCCGCGGCCTTGGTTCTTCGGGCCGGTGGCGAGGTCGCCTACGTAGGGCGACACTCCACTTCGGACACACCTGTGCTGTTATCGGTCGGGCTGACGCCCTTGTTCTTGTCGAAGACGCCGAGCGCCGGGATCTGCTGCCACACGCGCGCGGAGCGGTGCAGGGAGCCCATGGTGATCACGAACCCGGCGCGCACACGGGTGCCGTAGATCCCGGCGAGGTTGCGCGTCATCGTGATCATTCGGAGCACCTCCTTCGCGGGCGAGTTCGCAGCAGAAGACGGCCTGGTGAAGTCCGTCGGCGGATACGTTAGAGATACCCGGACAGACCGCACAACTGATTTACGGGGAACTTCTTGGATCAACTATCTGCGGCGTCCGGGTCGGCCACCAGCGCGAGCACCGCCGGCCCGTAGCGATCGAGCTTGCGGGCGCCGATGCCGGGGATCCGCACCAGCGCTGCGTTGTCGGTGGGCCGCTGCTCGGCGATCGCTGTGAGGGTGGCGTCGGTGAAGACCACATAGGCAGGAACCTGCTGCTCACGGGCCTCCTCGCTGCGCCAGCCGCGGAGCCGGTCGAGCAGCTCCACATCCACATCGGACGGACACTCTGTACACCGGCGCAGCTTCAGTGCTTCGGTTCCCATGAGTGGCGAGCCGCACACCCGGCAGCGTGGCCGCGGGCCACCCCGGCTCGATCCGTGCGCTATCCGCGAAGCCGCGTGCTCCTCCGGAATCAGCCCATAGAGGAAGCGGCTGCGTCGTCGCCTGCGCGGACCACCGGGCTGGCGGGACAGTGCCCACGACAGGGCGAGCCGGCGGCGGGCCCGGGTGATGCCGACGTAGAGCAGCCTGCGTTCCTCCTCGATCGCCTCGTCGTCGCCGTCGGCGTGCTGGATCGGGAGCGTGCCGTCGACGAGCCCGACGAGGAACACGACATCCCACTCCAAGCCCTTCGCCGCGTGCAGCGACGCCAGCGTGACGCCCTGCACGGTGGGCGGGTGGGCGGCGTCGGCTCGCGTCTCGAGCTCGGCCGCGAACCGGCGCACGTCGGCCTCGGGCTCCACCGCCAGGAGTTCCTCCGCGAGCTCGACGATCGCGAGCAGCGACTCCCACTGCGCCCGCTGTGTGGCGCCGCCGGGCGGCTCCGGGGTGAGCCCGACGGGCGCGAGGATCGCGCGAACGGCGTCGACGAGCGGGACGTCATCGCCTGCCCGCCCGGGAGCTGCGACGCGGAGCGCGGTCATCGCCCGTCGCACCTCCGGGCGGGAGAAGAAGCGCTCGCCCCCGCGGACCTGGTACGGCACGCCGACATCGGTGAGCGCCTGCTCGTAGACCTCGGACTGCGCGTTGATCCGGAAGAGCACCGCGATCTCGGCGGCCGGGGTGCCCTCGGCGACCAGCCGCTTGATCTGCGCGGCCACCGCGGCGGCTTCGGCCGGTTCGTCGTCGTACTCGGCGAAGTCGGGCTCCGGCCCGGGCGGAAGCTGCCCGATCAGCCGCAGCCGGGTGCCCGCGACGCGCCCCCGGGCGGAGCCGATCAGCGTGTTGGCGGCGGACACGACCTGCGGTGTGGACCGGTAGTCCCGTTGCAGCCGCACGACGGAGGCCTC
Organism: Pseudonocardia sp.; assembly: GCA_036498885.1. GTDB lineage: Bacteria > Actinomycetota > Actinomycetes > Mycobacteriales > Pseudonocardiaceae > Pseudonocardia. The sequence continues at coordinate 403 of DASYES010000169.1, read as the reverse complement.
CGGGAAGCGGCGCGGGAAGTCGAGCAGGTAGCGGGGGCTGGCGCCGGCGAAGGTGTAGATCGTCTGGTTGGCGTCGCCCACCACCGTGAGATCGTCGCGCTCCCCCAGCCAGGCATCGAGTACGCGCTGCTGCAACGGCGTGACGTCCTGGTACTCGTCGACGACGAAGCAGCGGTAGCGGTCGCGGAACTCCTCCGCCACCGGGCCGTGCTCCTCCAGCGCCGCGGCGGTGTGCAGCAGCAGATCGTCGAAGTCGAGCAGCTCGGCGCGGTTCTTCAGCTCCTCGTAGCCCGCGTACACGGCAGCCACCTGCTCGGCGGGGCCCGGTGTGTCCCGGCGCAGCTTCGCTACGGCGGCCGCGTACCCGTCCGGGGCGACGAGGCTCGCCTTCGCCCACTCGATC
>DASYES010000168.1:0-4142 GCA_036498885.1 Pseudonocardia sp. | reverse complement strand
GCTCGCCATTCCCGCCGGCGAAGTGAAACTCAAGACCGACATGAACATCTACGGCGTCCACGAACTGCCGGTCACCTGGACGGAAACGGCCCGGTAGAACCGTGGCCGAGTGCCACACCGTCCAGCCGGACCGGTTGCCGGCGATCAGTTCTCTGATCTGATCCCTGGCGGCATGCTCGTCGGCCTCAGAGCGCCAGTGCGTATTTCTCGCGTAGCTTGTGCTTGCGCATCTTGCCGGTGGCGGCCCGCGGAAGCTCGTCGACGAAGTCGATCCGGCGCGGCACCTTGTAGTGCGCGATGCGCTCCCGCAGGTAGGTGAGCAGCTCTCGTTCGAGCTCGGGTCCGGTGATGACGCCGGGGGCCGGCTGGACGACGGCCACCACCTGCTCGCCCATGTCGGGGTCGGGCAGGCCGAAGACCGCGAGGTCGAGGACCGCGGGGTGGAGGGTCAGGGCGTCCTCCACCTCCTGCGGGTAGATGTTCACCCCGCCCGAGATGATCGTGAAGTCCGTGCGGTCGGTCAGGAACAGGAAGCCGTCCTCGTCGACGTACCCGATGTCGCCGGTGGTGCCCCAGTTCTCGTGCTGCGGGTGCCGCGCCTGCTGCGTTCTCTCGGGGTCGTTGTGGTAGGCGAACGGGAACTGGTTCCGCTCGAAGTAGACGAGCCCGACCTGGCCCGGCGGTAGCTCGTCGCCGTGGTCGTCGCACACGTGGAGAACGCCGAGCACCGCCCGCCCGACCGATCCGGGCTTGCGTGCCCAGGTCACCGAGTCGATCATCGTGAGGCCGAGGCCCTCGCTGCCGGAGTAGTACTCGTCGAGGATCGGGCCCCACCACTCGATCATCTTCCGCTTGACCTCCACCGCGCACGGTGCCGCGGCGTGGACGGCGACACGGTGCGAGGACAGGTCGCGGGCGAGCCGCTTCTCGTCGGGGAGCTTGAGCATCCGGACGAACATCGTGGGCACCCACTGGCTGTGCGTCACGCGGTAGCGCTCGATCGCGTCCAGCGCGGCGGCGGCGTCGAAGCGAGGCATGACGACGACGGTGCCCCCGACCTCGTGCACCATTCCGGTGAAGCGCATGGGCGCGGTGTGGTACAGCGGGGCGGGGGAGAGATAAACGGTGTCGGCGTTGATGCCGTAGCGCCCGCCGAACAGCCGGCGGACCTGGTTGCGGTGCCGGTCCACCTCCTCGCCGGGCAAGGGCATGGTGATGCCCTTCGGTCGTCCCGTCGTGCCGGACGAGTAGAGCAGCTCGGCGCCGCGCGGCTGGTCGGAGAGTGGTTCCGGCGCGGCGGCGGCGATGGCGGCGGGAACATCGGCGTGCGCGTGGATCGGACCCCCGATGGCGAGCCGGAACGCGACGCGCGGTGTGCGATCGAGTAGCTCGGCGGCGACCTCGGCGAACGTCGCCGAGACGACCAGTGCCTTCGCCCCGGAGTCGCCCACGATGTAGGCGATCTCGGGCGTCGTCAGATGGTGGTCGATCGGGGTGAAGTACAGCCCGCTGCGCATCGCAGCCCAGTACACGACGTGGAACTCGACCATGTTCTCGGCGAGGAGAGCGACGCCGTCGCCCGTGCGCAGACCGGCATCGCGGAACGCGCGGGCCAGCCGGGCGGAACGCTCGTCGAGCTCGGCGTAGGTCAGAACAGCCCCGCTGTCCGACATGACCACGGCGGCCTTGTCGGGGGTAAGGGCGGCGAACGTTCCGGGGAACAACGTGCTCCTCCTCGGACGCGGGAACAGTCAATCCTGACCGTCTGTGGCGCTAAGCTACCGGCGGCGCCCATCACCGTCACGGGTGGGCCGTCCGACGGGACGACGGCAGTGAAATCAGGCACGATGCCGCGGTGCCGAGACTGCGCCGTGCCGTCATCCTCGCCGTTCTCGCCGTGATCGTTGGCGGGCTCGCCGCACTAGCGGTGCTGGATCCGTTTCACCTCCGCCACGCCCGCTGGTTCACCTCCGGGCTGGTGCTGGTCGCGATCGTGCTGGTGGCGGCCGCGTTCGCCATCGTCGTCCGGGGTCTTGGACGCGCCCTCGTGCTGGCGCTGGGCGCGATCGCGGTTCTCGGCTGGGTGACCGTGGTGTGGCTGGCGTCGCAGGTGGCAGGCGTCGACCGTGAGGTGTCGCAGGTGGCCGACGGTGGGCGGCGCCTGGTCGTGGTCGAGGGCGCGCCATATGCCATCGACCCCATCTACGCGGTGGTGATCCGCTCGGGCAGCGGGCCGTTCGAGCAGGAGTCGGTGGTGTACCAGGGGGTCGAGCAGGCGCCTGCGCCCAGCGGGGTGCGGTTCGTCGACTCGGACACCGTCGAGGTGCGCACCAGCGGCGGGTGCCTGTACCGCTCGGAGGTCGAGTCGATGACGCTCGCCGTCGACCCGGTGCACCGGCCGCTGCGGGCCGACGGCTGCTGATCCACACCTACACGAGCGGGCTCTCGGCCTCCGCAATGCTCGTGGGCGGCACGAGACCGGCGTCGCCGGGCTGCAGGACGACCATGATGAACCGCACCGGCGTGTCGTGGCCGTCCTCCGGCGCGTCGTTGCTGTAGCGGTGCGGGGCGTGGGCCTCGAAGAGCACGGTGTCGCCTGCGTTCAGGTGCTGCTCGCTCCTGCCGACGCGCAGGCCCAGGTGTCCGGACAGCACCGAGAGAACCTCCCGGGTGCCCATCGGGTGTGCCTCGCCGTCGAAGCTGTCGCCCGGCTGCAGCGTCCAGTCCCACAGCTCGACGACGTCGGGTGGGTCGGTGCCGATCCGGAAGACGGCGCTGCTTCCGGCGGCGCCGGCCCACAGCCGGGCAGCCTCTGCCGCTCGGCGCACGACGATGCGCGGCTCGGCGTCGCCGTCCACCAGGGAGGCGACTCCCACTCGCAGGGCCGCGGCCAGTCCCACCAGCGTGGAGATGCTCGGGTTGCCGCGGGACGTCTCGATCTGGATGACCGTGCCACGGCTCACGCCCGCGGCGGCGGCGAGCGCGTCGATCGTCATCCGGCGCTGCTGGCGCAACGCGCGGACGTTGCGGCCGACGGTGGTGGCCACCTCCTCTGGCGACTGCATGTCGGCCAGTGTGCCGTACTTCCTCGGTTATTCGGTTGTACTTCCTCACCCTCCAGAGCTAGCGTCCAATGTGATGGCCTGTTAAGTACGTTCTAGTCAACTGAGGTGCGATGTCCGTCCCTGTCGCGTTCCCCGCGGCGCTCGCCTACGGCGTGTGCGACTTCGCCGGCGGACTCGCCGCCCGGCGGGCGCCGGTGCTCGTCGTCACGCTGGTGGCCCAGACGGCCGGCCTGCTGATCCTGCTGCCCGCGTTGTGGCTCCTGCCGGGTCGGCCGTCCGTCACCACGTTCGTGCTCGGCGCGGTGGCGGGCATCGCGGGCACCGCGGGGCTGCTGCTCTACCTGCGAGCGCTCGCGGTCGGGCCGATGGGGGTGGTCGCGCCCCTGTCCTCCGTGGTCGGCGCCGGGCTCCCGCTCGTGGCGGGCGTGCTCTCCGGGGAGCGTCTCGGACCCCTCACCGTGCTCGCGATCGTCGTGGCTCTGGTGGCCATCCTGCTGGCCACGGCCGGCACCCGGCGCGATGCCGCGGCGACCACGGGGCTCCTGCTCGGACTCGCCGCGGGCGTCGGCTTCGGCCTGTTCTTCGTCGGCCTGGGCGCGACGAGCGACGACTCCGGGCTCTTGCCACTGCTCGCCGGGCGGGTCACCTCGTTGACACTGGTGGCCGTGCTGGTGCTGCGGCACCGGTTGCCGCTGCGGACGCGCCACGCCGTACTGCAGCCCGAGCTCGCCGGTCCGGCCGCACCGGCGTCCGTGCCGGCGAGTGCACCGTCGCCCGTACGCCTGATGATCGTCAGCGGGATCTTCGACTCCGTGGCGAACGTGCTGTTCCTGCTGTCGGCCCGGCTCGGGGACCTGGGAGTCAGCGCCGTGGTGGTGTCGCTCTATCCCGTGGTGGTGGTGCTGCTGGCGCGCCTGGTGCTACGCGAACGGCTCACCGGGATGCAACTCGCGAGCGCGGGGCTCGCCCTCGGAGCGAGCGTGCTGCTCGCGGCGGTCGGCTGACCGGTGCTGGTGCGGCCCGCGGCACTCAGGCGCGCCAGGACGGCAGCCACAGCTGCGCGTCCCACATCTCCGG
>DASYES010000167.1:0-2888 GCA_036498885.1 Pseudonocardia sp. | reverse complement strand
TCGACGACGTGCCGGGCGGGCCGCGGGGCTACCAGGTTCTCTCTGCGGCCGCGCGCGGTGAACCGGGCAGCCAGCTCGCACTGGCCCAGCACCTCGGCCTGGACCGCACCGTGATGACCTACCTGCTCGACGACCTGGAGAACGCGGGTCTGGTCGAGCGCAAACCCGACCCTGCCGACCGTCGCGCCCGCCGCATCGTGCTCACCGAGGCGGGAACGGAGCGCCTGTGTGAACTCGAACGCCGACTCGCCGCCGTGGAGGACGAGGTCCTCGACCCGCTCGATCCCGCGGAGCGTGGGGTGCTGCGCCACCTGCTGGAACGCGTCGCCACCCGCACCGGCGTCGAGGCCGCCGACGCATGCTCGGTTGCGCAGGAGGTGCAGGACAAGCTGGCGGACGGCGCCGCCGCCCGGCCCCGCCGCCGGCGGAGTTGATCAGGCACGCGTTGCGCGCGGCCGATCCGGGTAGGCCGAACGCATGGCAGATGTCGACGACGAGCTGTGGAACGAGTTCCACCGCGTGGTGAACATGACCTCACGTGAGCTGGGTGACTGGCTGCGTACCCGCGACGCAGGCGAGGACGCCGAGCAGCTTCCGGACCGCACCGGCACGCCTACCGGGCACGAGGTACTGGCGATCCTCGGCAAACGCCGCCACGACATCACCGATCAGGACGCGCACGTCATGCGCCGGGTTGTCGAGCGGGTGCACGAGCAGCGCCGTGACGACCTCGAGCCCACGGCCGGGCAGGCCACATGGCGGCATAAGCTCATGTCCATCGGGCACGACCCGCTCAAGCCCGCAGACTGACGCAACACGGCCGCCGCCGGCGGCGAAGAGGAGGACTCCGTGGCGGAGCACCCGCAGCGCATCGCGATCCTCGGAGCAGGCGCTGTGGGCGGGATGCTCGGGGTGCTCCTGGCCGACGCGGGGCACGCCGTCACGGTGCTCGCCACCGACCGCACCAGCACCGCGATCAACTCCGCCGGGCTCACGCTGCGGAGCGGCCGCTACGGCAACCGTCACGCGTGGGTGCCGGCGCGGCCCTGGCTGACCGAGCCGGTCGACCTGCTGTTCGTCACGGTCAAGGCCCCCGACCTGCTCGGTGCGCTGTCCCGGGTTCCCCCCGCGCTGGCGGCCGGAGCCACCGTGGTGCCGCTGCTCAACGGGATCGACCACGTGCCGCTGCTGCGGGCCGTGTTCGGTGACGCCGCCGTCACGCCCATGACCGTCGGCGTGGAAGCGACACGGGTGGCGCCCGGGGTGATCGAGCACCTCTCGCCGTTCGCCGACTACGCGGCCGCCGCGGACCGGCCCGGCACAGGGCTCGACCCGGCCGCCGTGCTGGAAAAGGCCGGACTCGACGTGGACACCTCCGCGCCCGACGAGGCCACCCTGCTGTGGCGCAAGCTCTCCTTCCTGTGTCCGCTCGCGCTGCTCACCACGAGCGCGCGGGAGGCGATCGGGCCTGCCCGCGAGGCCCGGGCCGACGTGCTCGACGCGCTGGTCGTCGAGACCGCGGCAGCGGCGGCACGAGACGGGGCCCGCATCGACCCGGACACGGTCCGGCAGCGGCTCTCCTCACTTCCCGCGACCATGCTGTCCTCGATGCTCAAGGACGCACAGGCCGGAGCGGTGCTGGAGCTCGATGCCATCGCCGGGCCGGTGCTGCGGGCCGCGCCCGACGGCGCCCCCGTCACCCGGAACGTCGTCGCCGAGATCACCGCCGCCGGCGCGGCTACCCCTTCCTGACCACCTCGATCAGGCTCGTCCAGGAGTCGCGGCCGTGGCCCGCGGCGACGCCGCGGTCGTAGAGCGACTTGACCGCGGCAGGCAGGCCCGCGTCGATACCGGCCCTCAGGCTCGACCCCACGATGTGGTCGGCTGTCGCGCCCATCATCGTGACGTTGGCGCCATCGCCCGGGTACCGGCCGGCGTCGATCTCACGGGCGGCGTCGCCCAGGAAGTACGCGAGCCCCTCGACGTTGTCCACCGCGTAGGGAAGAAACTCCGCCGCGGACACTCCGGCCGAGCCGACCAGTGCCGTGGCGTGCAGGTATGCCGCCAGCGATGTCAGGAAGAGCGACAGCTGGGCCTGGTAGTAGAGCTGCGCGAGGCCTGAATCCTCGCCGCGGTGATCGGCCCTGCCGATCACGCGCAGCGTCGGCTCGTGGGCGTCGAACGTGGACCGCCGGCCGCTGTAGAAGACGTAGGCCGCGTCAGTGCCGACCATCTCCTCCGGCACCATGACCCCGCCGACGAGCAGCTCGGCTCCTCGCTCGGCCAACCATGCGGCGGCCTCCCGCGTCCGTTCCGGGGTGTCGGAGCTCAGGTTCACGATCACGCGGCCCGTGAGCTCACCCTCCGCCGGCTTCAGTACGTCGTACATGGCGGCGTAGTCGGTCAGGCTCACCAGCACCAGCCGGTTGGCGGCCACTGCATCCGCCACTGTGGCCGCCCGTACCGCACCCTCGGCCACGAGGTCGTCGGCCCTCGCCGCGGTGCGGTTCCACACCGTCGTCGGGTGCCCGGCGGCGAGGTACCGCCGCACCATCGCCTGGCCCATCGGGCCCAGGCCGATCATCGTCAGCGGCGTGGCGCTGTTCTCGCTCATCTGTTCCCTCCCGTGACGCCGGTGGCCGCTCGCGGCTCGACCAGCGCTTCGATCACGCTTGCGATGTCGTCCTGGCCGTGCCCGTCGGCGACCCTGCGGTCCATGAGCGCGGCCAGCGGGGTGAGCAGTTCGGTGCCCACTCCCTGCGCCTTCGCGACGTCGACGAGGTGGACGTAGCCGGACGCCTGCATGGCGAGCGTGGCGACCACACCCGTGGCGTAGTCGCCTGTGTCGATCTGCTCCGCCGAACTGGTCACGAACTCGCTCATGCTGC
>DASYES010000166.1:0-7033 GCA_036498885.1 Pseudonocardia sp. | reverse complement strand
GTCGGTCGCGATCTCCAGCAGCACTCCTCCGGGCTCGTGGAAGTAGATGGAGGTGAAGTACTGCCGGTCGAGGATCTCCGTGACCTGCAGCCCGGCGTCGATCAGCTCCTCGCGCCACCGGGCCTGGGTGGCCTGGTCGGGAGCGCGCAGGGCGATGTGGTGCACGGTGCCGCCCGCCTGCAGGCCCCGCGGGCCGGATTCGGCGGCCACGTCGACGACCGCACCGGCACCCCCGTCGGCCATCGCGAAGCGCGCGCGGTCGCCGTTCTCACCCTGCAGATGCATTCCGAGCAGACCCGCGAGCATCTCCGCGGTGGCCTCGGGCAGCCGTTCGGACAGCGTCAGGGAGTACAGGCCGCGCACCGCGTGCTCGGCGGGCACACGGGCGACGCCGTCCCAGCCCGACCGGGTGTCACCGGGCGCCGCGACGATGTCGATGACCAGGCCGTCGGGGTCGCGCAGGGTCAGCACCTCCTCGCCGTCGCGGGTGCGCGGGCCGTCGATCTCGAGGCCGAGGCCGGTGAGGTGGCGCTGCCACCAGCCCATCGACTCCGGCGGCACGCTGAACGCGGTGGCCGTGGTCAGCCCGCTGCCCTGGCGCCCGGCGGGCACGCCCTGCCACGGGAAGAACGTCAGGAGCGTGGACGGTGTGCCCTGCGCGTCGCCGTAGTAGAGGTGGTAGGTGCCGGGGGCGTCGAAGTTCACCGTCCGCTTCACCAGCCGCAGCCCCAGCACCTGCGTGTAGAAGTCGACGTTGCGCTGCGGGTCCGACGCGATCGCCGTGACGTGGTGCAGACCGTGCGGAGCGATGTCGCTCATCCTCGTTCTCCCGTCATCCCGGTGGCAGTAGTTGCATACGCAACGGACGCGCGCGGTTGTTCCCCTCTGTACTCGCTCGTTCATCTCGTGGCCAGGGGCGACATGGCAGAGTTCGCGCAGTGAACGCTCCCCCTCTCGACCTGACGGCCGACATCGTGGGCGGCTGGTTGCAGCTGCCCGGTTCCGCATCCGCCGAGCTCATGGGCTCGGTGGGCTTCGGGTTCCTGTGCGTGGACCAGCAGCACGGCCTCATCGGCGACGACGCACTCTTCCCGATGCTCCAGGCGCTGGACGCCACCGGTACGCCTGCCCTCGTGCGAGTCACCGGCAACGAGCCCAGTGCGATCGGCCGAGCCCTGGACCGGGGGGCCGCCGCGGTGATCGCGCCGCTGGTCGACACGGCCGAGGAGGCGGCGCGCGCCGTCGAGGCATGCCACTACCCGCCCCGCGGCGGGCGCAGCTACGGGCCGACGCGAGCGGCCTGGTCACCGGGCCGGCCCGACCCGAAGTGCATCGTCATGGTCGAGACGGTCGCGGCGGTCGAGGCGCTCCCCGAGATCGCGGCGGTCGACGGGCTGGACGCGGTGTTCGTCGGACCGTCGGATCTGGCCCTCAGCTCGGGCCGGCTGCCGCGAGCCCAGGACGACGCGGACTACGAGCAGATGTTGAGCAAGGTCGTCTCCGGCTGCCGTGACCGCGACCTTCCGGTAGGCATCTACTGCGGCTCGCCCGCGCACGTGCGCCGCTTCCGCGAGCTGGGGTTCACCTTCTTCGCGCTGCAGTCCGAGGCGGCGATTCTCCGGGCGGCAGCACTGGCGCTCCTGACGGAAGCACGCGAAGATGGGCGCGCATCAACGCCGTAATGAAGTAATCGCAGGAGCTTACTTTGACCAACACCGTCCCGACGCTCTACGACTGGTGTGGCGGATCCGCCGCGCTGCATCGACTCACCGAGGTGTTCTACGACCGCGTGCTCGCCGATCCCGTGCTCGAACCCGTGTTCCGGCACATGGGCCCGAACCACCGCGACCATGTGGCCCGCTGGCTCGGCGAAGTGTTCGGCGGCCCCACCGACTACACCGACGAGCTCGGCGGCTACCCCGCGATGCTGCGCCACCACATCGGCCTCGGCATCACCGAGGAGCAGCGGGTGCGGTGGGCAACCCTCATCGCGTCGAGCGCGGACGAGGCGGGGCTCCCCGAGGACCCCGAGTTCCGCTCCGCCTTCGTCGCCTACGTGGAGTGGGGCACGCGCATCGCCCGGGAGAACGCGGCACCGGGCGCCACTCCCATGCAGAACGCCCCCACCCCCCGGTGGGGCTGGGGCGAGGCCCCGCCCTACCTGGGCTGATCGCGAGGCGCCAGCGCCGCCAGCGCGCCTGCCGCGCGGGCGGTGCTGGTGAAGAAGGCGATCCCGAGCTCCTCGAGGAGGTCGATGCTGGCCTGGGCGGGCCTGGTGTAGCTGTAGATCACGAGCGGCACCGCCCGGGCCAGCGCGACGAGGTACTCGCGCTCGCGTTCGAGCTGCTTCTGATCCGCCAGCGTCGCCACCAGCACCACCGCGTCGACCTCGCCGCTCTCGGCGAGCAGCCGCACCACCGGGCTGACCCCCCCGAGCCCGAGCACCTGCGCCGTGGCGTCCACCGGGTTGGCCGGGCTGCCGTACGGGGGGATCCTCTCGCGCAGGCGCGCCTGCAGCCCGTCGGAGAGCAGCGGCACCTGAAGCCCGGCCGACACGAGGTCGTCGGCGAGCCAGGTGCCGGCGCCTCCGGACACGGTGACGATCCCGACCCGGGGTCCGGCGAGCCGGGGGGTGCGCGACAGCGCGAGGGCCAGATCGATCATGTGCTCCTGGTCGTGGGCCCGCAGGATCCCGGGCCGGTCCAGCACCTGCGCATAGAGCGCCTCGTCGCCTGCGTCGTGCGCCGTGTGGGCGAGCGCCGCTCGCCGGCCCGCTTCGGTGGCCCCAACCTTCGCTACCACCACCGTCTTCGACGCCGCGAGGGCCGCGTCCCCGAGCGCCGCGAGCCGCTCCGGCTGCGCCACGCCCTCGACGAACAGCAGCAGCACCCGCGTGTCCGGGTCGTACAGCAGCGCCTCGGCGAGGTCGGTCAGATCGACGTCCACCTCGTTGCCCGTGGTGACCACGTGGCTGAACCCGAGCCCCCGGCTGAGCCCGTCGTTGAACAGCGCGAACCCCAGCCCCCCGCTCTGCGCCACCACGGCGACGTCACCGCGGCGCAGCCGGACCAGCCCGCGCCGGTAGTCGATCGTGGGGCTGAACCCGAGCGGCACGTCGTCGACGACGTTGATCAGCCCTTCGGCGTTGGGGCCGAGCACGCGCATGTCCGGGTGGCGCGCGCAGACGTCGGCGAGCGCCCGCTGCCGGTCGGCGGCGTCGGCCTGCTCGGCGAACCCCGAGCTGATCACCACCGCGAACCGGACGCCCGCCCGTCCGCAGGCGTCGAGCACCTCGACCACCCGACTCGCGTTCACCACCACGAGTACGACGTCAACCGGCCCGGGTACCGACTCGATGTCCGGGTAGCAGCGCACTCCGTCGATCTCGTCGTAGCGGGGGTTCACCGGGTACACCGCGCCGGTGTAGCCGTGCTGGGCGAGCACCCGCTGCGGGATCCCGCTGATCACCCCGTCGTTCGCCGAGGCGCCGACGATCGCGACCGACGCGGGACGCAGCAGCCGCTCGACGTCGAGCGACCGGGAGGCGAGCGGGCTCGTGGGCCCGGCGGGGCCGCCCGCGCCGTCGGCAGACGTCCTGTCCGATGCCGTGGTCATGACGCCCTGCCCAGGGCGGCGGCACCCAGCATGTCCCGCGCCACGAGGAAGCGCTGGATCTCGCTCGGTCCCTCGACGACCCGGGCCACCCGCAGCCCGCGGAACCAGTGCTCGAGCGGCATCTCCTTGGTCATCCCCATCCCGCCGAGGATCTGCATCATCGCGTCGACGACCTGGTACCCGGCCTCGGTGGCGTACACCTTCGCGATCGACGCCTTCGTGCGGGCGTCCCGGCCCTGGTCGGCCTCCCACGCGGCCTCCCACGTCAGGTGGCGTGCGGCGGCAATCTGCATGCGCGCATCGGCCAGCGGGAACTGGACGGCCTGCCGGGTGGCGAGCAGCGCCCCGAACGTCTCCCTCGTCTTCGCCCACTCGATCGCGATGCGCACGGCTTCCTCGGCCACGCCGACGGCCTGCGCGGCGTACCGCAGCCGGCCCCGGACCAGCCACTCCTGGGCCAGGCCGAAGCCCTGCCCCTCCTCACCCACCAGGTTCTCCGCCGGAACCTCGACGTTGTCGAACACGACCTCGGTGGTCCAGTGGTCGCGTAGTACGGGTACCGGGGTGATCGTCATCCCGGGCGTGCCGGAGTCGACGATGAAGGCGCTCATCCCACGCCGTCCGGCCGCGCGGTCCGTGCGCGCGTAGACGATGCCGTACCGCGCCGTGTCCGCGCCGCTGGTCCACATCTTGTGGCCGTTGATCCGGTAGACGTCGCCGTCGCGCGTGGCGACGCTGCGGATGGCCCGTGCCGGGTCCGATCCACCTGTCGGCTCGCTGATCGCGCTGAACGCCGTCCAGGCGTTCTCGATCGTCGGACGCACATACTCCTCGATCTGGCGCGGACTGCCCTTGTAGAGGACGTTCGGCGGTTCGGAGCCGAAGACGCCCGCCCCCGGCCGCGGGAAGCTGTAGCGATGCTTGGCCATCTGTTCGGCCAGCACCACTCCCTCGAACACGCCGAGCCCGCCGCCGCCGTACTCCTCCGGCGCCTCCAGGCACCAGAAGCCGGCATCGCGGGCCTTCTTCTGCAGCGACCTGAGGTCGTCGACCGGCAGCCCGCGGGCGTCACCGGGCAGTCCCGCCTCGACGGGGACGATCTCCTCCCGGACGAAGTCGGCGACCGTGTCACGGAGCAGCCGCAGGTCGTCGGGCAGGTCGAATCCGGCGAACGTCATGCGTGCGTCCTTTCCAGGCCCTCCGCGGGCCCACTGTTGGTCAGCGCCCGACGAACCGGCCGGGGCGCTTCTCGCGGAAGGCGGCGAGCGCCTCGGCGGAGTCCTCGGTGGAGGTGACCACCGCCATGTGCGAGGAGATGAGGTCGAGCGCGGTGCGCAGGTCGGATCGTGCCGACTGGTAGACCGCACGCTTGATCGTCCGGATCGCCACCGGCGGTCCGTCGGCGATCTTGCGGGCCAGGGTGGTGACCGCATCGGCGAGGTCCGCGTCGTCGACGACGTGGTTGGCGATCCCCAGCCTGCCCGCCTCCTCGGCGTCGATGAAGTCGCCGGTGAGCAGCAGTTCCAGCGCCTTCGCCGTGCCGACCAGGCGCGGCAGGTAGTAGCAGCCACCGTCGCCGGGCACGAGGCCGACGCGGACGTATCCCTCCGACAGCCGTGCCGAGCGCGCCATGATCCGCATGTCGCACATCAGCGCCATGTCCATCCCGGCGCCGACGGCCACCCCGTTGATCGCCGCGATCACCGGCTTGTCGAGGTCCTCCAGCGCGTAGGGGATCCGGTGGATCCGCTCGGTGAGGCTCTCCTTGCGCTGCAACGGCGTCGGTGGCGCGGAGCCGTCGCGACGGTCGAGGTCGACGCCCGAGCAGAACGCGTCACCGGCGCCGGTGAGCACCACGACCCGCACATCCGGATCGGTACGCGCGGCACGGAGCGCCTCCGCCCACACGTCAATCATGTCCATCGTGAAGGCGTTCTTGCGGTGCGGCCGGTTCAGCAGGATCGTGCCGATGCCGTCGGCGACGGTGTATTCCAGATCCGCCACAGGGCACCTCCTCTCATTCTGTACTGATCAGTTGGGGGTCAGTAACCGCGACGGCGTGAGCTGGTCGAGCTCGCGCTGCGGTGGCAGGTTGCGCCCGCATGCCATGACGACGGCACCGGCCAGCACCAGCGCCGCGGAGATCGCCGGAATGACCGCCGGCGTGCTCGACTCGATCAACGCACCGCCGATGATCGGCATGAACGACAGGGTCAGGAACGAGAAGCCGAGCGAGAACGACGTGCCGGTGCCCCGCAGCTCCGCGGGGAAGGACTCGGCGGTGTAGCGGGTGTAGCACCCGAACGTGCCGTTCCCGAAGAACCCGAACGCGACGAGGCTGACCAGCGCCAGCGAGTAGGTCAGGTGCGGCGTCACCAGGAGTGCCAACGCTCCGGCGGCGAGTACCGAGTAGCCGGTCATCAGCCATTTCGCCGGAAGGTGGTCGGCGAGAAAGCCCACGAGGACCTGGCTGCCCAGCGCGACCCAGTTGCTCAGCCCGAACAGGAACGCCGCCGCGCCGATCCCGATCCCGTCGACGTGCACGAGGTAGGTGGTGACGACGCCGATGATCAGGCCGATCCCGCCGTTGATGCAGAACCCGAACAGGCTGGTGACGATCGTCTGCCTGCGCAGTTCCGGGGAGAAGAGCTGGCGCCAGCCGGGCCGGTGGTCGAGACGCCGGCGCTCGGTCTCGGCGCGCACGGCCGTGAAGCTGCGGGACTCGCGCAGGAACCGCGCGGAGACCAGCACGATGATCACCGGAGCGAAGGCGATCAGGAACAGCGGGCGCCAGCCGGAGGACGGCAGCAGCACCGCGGCGAGCGTGCCCGCGATGGCGGCGCCGAGCGGGTAGCCGGCCTGCACGAAACCCATGATCAGCCCGCGGCGGCGGGCGGGCGCCTCCTCGGCCACCACGGTGTTCACCACGGGCTCGGTGAGCCCGTACGACGTCGCCGCGACGATCCGGACCAGCACGAACTGCCAGGCCGTACCGATCACGGCCGTCAGCCCGCCGAAGATCCCGGTGCCCAGCAGCGACACCTGGAAGCCCCAGCGCCTGCCCAGCCGGTCGATGAGACGACCACCGATCACGGGCGCGGCGAACGTCACGAAGGCGAAGATTCCGACCAGGTACTCCATTGTGGACAGGGAGACGCCGAGTGCATCGGACAACGACGGCACCGCAACACCGAGCATGGTCTGGTCCATCGAGACCAGGGCCCAGGCCAGAAAGCTGACGATGACCACGAAGGCGACGTAGCCGGAATGCCGGGACGGTGGAGCGGATGCGGCCGTCGGTATGTCCCCGGCGGGGGTCTGTGAAGCGGTCATCGTGCGTTCCTCCTCGTCGAGCGCAGTGATGACGTTCAGGTGATGACGTTCAGGTGATGACGTTCAGGTGATGACGTTCAGGTGA
>DASYES010000165.1:0-2055 GCA_036498885.1 Pseudonocardia sp. | reverse complement strand
CACCACTCCCCGGTGATCACCGCGGTGATCGTCTCGGCCATCGGGGCGGTCGGCGTGGAGCTGATCCGCCAGCGCGGCCGCACCTCCGGGGACCTCGCGCTGGCGCTGCTGTTCTACGGCGGGATCGCGGGCGGGGTCGTGCTGGTCGGGCTCTCCGACGACAGCAGCAACGCCAACCTGATGCAATACCTGTTCGGCTCGCTGATCACCACGTCGACGCAGGACATCGTCGTGATCGCGGTGCTCGGGGTGCTGGTGCTGGCCACCATGACCGGGTTCCGTCCGGCGCTGTTCGCGGTCTCCAACGACGAGGAGTACGCCCGGGTGAGCGGCCTGCCCGTCCGTACGCTCAATCTGCTGATGGCGGTGACCGCCGCCGTGACCGTCACGATCGCCATGCGCACCGTCGGGCTGCTGCTGGTCTCCGCCTTGATGGTGGTGCCGGTGGCGGCCGCTCAGCAGGTCACCCGCGGCTTCCGCACCACGATGGCGGCGGCCATGGTGATCGGCCTGGTCGCGGCCGGGCTCGGTGTGGTCGCGAGCGCCGAGATCGATACCGCGCCGGGCGCCACCACGGTCATCCTGGCGCTGGCCGCATTCGTCGCCGTCACCGTCGGCCGCGTCACCTGGCGTGCGCTGCGGCGGCGGGTCAATCCGCCACGGGAGGTGGAACCACCGGATGTGGTCCTGCATGCGTAACCGTAGCGTCGCGATACGGTGGTCGCGACGATGAGTTCCGGCTATGAAGCATACGAGTCGGCCGGTGAGCTGCTGCGTGCTCTCTCCGCGCCGATCCGGGTAGCGATCGTCGCCGAGCTCGGTGTCGGTGAGCGGTGTGTGCACGAACTGGTGGAGAAATTGGGCGCGCCACAGCCCCTCGTCTCGCAGCATCTGCGGGTGTTGCGGGGTGCCGGGGTGGTTCGTGGTGCGCGCCGTGGACGAGAGATCGCATACTCCCTGGTGGACGAGCACGTGGCACACATCGTCGCCGATGCCGTCAGCCACGCGAGGGAGGATTGATGAGCAACGAGCGCAACACGAAGCAACGCACCGCGGTCAGTACGGTGCTGTCGGAGACCGAGGGCTTCAACAGCGCTCAGGACCTGCACGCCAAGCTACGTGAGCGCGGCGAGCGGGTCGGGCTGACCACCGTCTACCGCACGCTTCAGGGGCTGGCCGACGCCGGCGAGATCGACGTGATGCGGCCGCCGGGCGGCGAGCATCTGTACCGCCGGTGCAACAAGGGCCACCACCATCACCTGGTGTGCCGTTCGTGCGGCACGGCCGTCGAGGTCGAGGGCCCGGCGGTCGAGTCGTGGGCCGAGAAAGTGGCCGGCCAGCACGGCTTCGTGGACGTCTCGCACACCCTGGAGATCTTCGGTACTTGCCCGGACTGCGCCGGGGAGCGCTGAGCCGCTCCACGTGGGACGCTGAGCCGCGTGAAGCTCTACGCAGACCGGCTGCCCGCCGCCATCCGTCAGCTGATCACCGATCTCATCGTCGTCATCTGGATCTATCTGTGGATCCGCGCCGCCACGTGGGTTTTCGACATGGTGCAGAAGCTCGGGGTGCCCGGGCAGAAACTCGAGAGCGCCGGCGGCGGCATCGCCGGCAACCTGACCGACGCGAGCGGCAAGGTGGGCCGGGTCCCGCTCGTCGGCGACCAGCTGGTCAAGCCGTTCAACGGGGCGGCCGACGCGGCCCGGTCGCTGGCCGAGGCGGGCCGGCAGCAGCAGCAGATCGTCGACCAGATCGCGCTGGTCATGGCCTTGGTCGCGGTGGCCGTGCCGATCGCTCTGGTGCTGTTCGGGTGGTTGCCGCTGCGGATCCGCTGGATTCGCCGGGCCGCCGTCGCGGCGTCGGTGCGCGACGAGCCGGCCGGACGTGACCTGCTAGCCCTGCGGGCGCTGGCGAGCGCACCGCTGAGCGAGCTCTCCCGGCTCGGCCCGGACATCGCGCAGAGCTGGCGCAACGGGGAGTCCGACGCGGTCGACGCCCTGGCCGAGCTGGAGCTCAGGAAACTTGGCCTGTCGGCGTCCGGTCGTCGCCACTGAT
>DASYES010000164.1:0-3391 GCA_036498885.1 Pseudonocardia sp. | reverse complement strand
CGTGACGCCGCTCTCCACGTCGTGAACGGGAGTCCACGAGGTGACCCTCCACTGCCGGGCCTTCCACTCCTCCTGTACCCCGGTGTCCGGCGCCGCACAGCCCGCGAGACACGTTGCCAGGACGGTGAGGACGATCGAGGTGACGACCCGGCCGAAGCCGTGCTGGGGGGACGTGCGCATCGAGTCCTGTTCGGGGTTCGAAAGGGACGGTCTGTCAGAGAAGACGGATGACAGCGGCGTTGTGGACATCGACCATGGGTTCTATTGTCCGATTGGGTTTCGCAGACGGTGCGACGTTCGTCCCGCAAGCTCGGATCTCACGGTACACCCGCAGTGCATTCTTACCTGCGGATTCTGCCGGACGTCCCGTGTCGTGCGCCACTATGGCGGCGTCGCAACATTTGTGACCGTCGTAAGTTGGCCGAATGCCCTCTTCATCGCTGGCCAGGCTCGCAGCTCAGATAGCGGAGCAGCTCACGCCACGCCGACAGACCGTCGCCGTCGCCGAGACCACTGCCGGGGGGCTGATCTCGGCTGCGCTGCTCTCGGTCCCCGGTGCGTCGGCCTACTACCGCGGCGGCACGGTGACCTACACCAGGGACGGCGTCGCGGCGCTGCTCGCGGGCGCGACCGACATGGAGCCGGGCAATCGAGGAGCGTGCGAGCCGTTCGCGCGTTATCTCGCGTTGTCGGTGGCCGCGAAGCTCGGGGCGGACTGGTCCGTGAGTGAGGCAGGCGCGGCGGGACCGTCGGGCAATCGGTACGGGGATCCAGCGGGGCACACGTGGGTGGCGGTCGCAGGGCCGGAGGGATACCTGCGCGCCGAGCACCTCTTGACCGGCAGCGACGACCGTGAGGCGAACATGGAGGCCTTCGCCGCCGCGGCGCTGAACGCTCTTCTCACCGCACTCACGGCCGAGTGATCGTCCGTACTGCGGTACCGACCGCGCACGGGAGGCGAACAGCCGGATCCGGGCATCGACGTCGTCGACATACGCCGGCTCGGCGGAGGCTCGCCCGGTAATCGGACCTGCGCACTGCCGTGGTGAACCGGAACGCCGCTTTGTCATCTTCGCCGTCGCCCGAGGTGCGATACGACCAGTGGAAAACGTTCCGGTTCACCCGCAACATTGCACCGGAGTTGCCGCGGTCAGCTGCCGGGTCATCCACTCGCCCAGCGCAGTGGCGTCGGCAGGTCCGGCATTGTCGCGCCGCGGTGAACCGCGCCACCCGTCCCCGGTACGGTCTGGACTGGTGAACAGCGGTCAGGACGGAATGCCCCCGCCCGAGGAGCTGATTTCGATCCGCCGAGCCACCCACGGCCGGGCCGTGGTCCTCACGGTCGAGGGCGACGTGGACGTCGCCTCCGCGTCGGTGCTCCGCCGAGCGGTGGACGAGGCCCTGGCGGAGGCCGGGCTGCACCCCCTCGTGATCGACCTGACCGGAGTGACGTTCCTGGCCTCTCGAGGGTTGAGCACCCTGGTGGAGGCACACCGGGAAGCGAGTGCCACGAGCCCGCTTCGGGTGGTCGTCGACCACACCCGCCCCGTCATCCGGCCCCTGCAGCTCTCCGGCCTGGACCGGGTTCTCACCCTGTTCCACGACGTCGAGGATGCGTTGAGCGGCCGACCGGAGGTCGACGTCTCCGAGTGACGAGCAGCACGTGAAAGCCCCGGTCGGCGCAGGCCACACCCAAGCGGCACACTGGCCGCTATGCCGCCCCCCTGCGACGTGGACCCAGAGAGATGGGGGCCGTTAGCCGGTCCGGATCCGTCGCCGAGCCCAGCACGCCTGGCGAGCTCAGGGGCGTCCGGTGCGCCCATCACGGCGACCACGTTCTCCTTCAGGGTCGCTGCGCACGTCACCTCCGCATGGCAAACGCGAGCGCGGATCCGGGGGTGGCTGGAGGCTCTGCAGTTCCCCGCCGACTGGGTCGACGACGTCGAGTACGTCGTGAGCGAGGCCGTCAGCAACTCAGCCGAGCACGCCTACCCCCCGGACGCCTCCGACGGGCTGGTCACGATCGAGGCAGAGGCTTTCCCCGTGCGCGATGCCGAAGACGACCACGACGAGCTGTGGCGAGTGCGGGTGCGAGTGGCTGACGGTGGGCGGTGGAAGCCGCTGAACCCCGAGCAGCAGCACCGCGGCCACGGGCTGGCCGCGATCGCCGCGCTCGCCGCCGAGGTCACCATTCGCCGTGGCGAGGATGGGGACTCGCCGGGCACGGAGGTGATCGTGGTCAGCCCACCTGCACCACGGCGGGCGCGAGTGGAGCGCCTTCGGCGGGGCCCGTCGGCTCGCTGAGGAACGAACGGGCCCTGTCGACGGTCACTGTCGGAATCAGCTGGCTGACGACCCCTGCGGCAGCACGAGCTCCTGCCCCTCTGTGAGCCCGGAGACCACCTCGGTGAACTCGTCGCCGATGAGTCCGGCCTGGAAGGGAGTCGGAAGCGGCGCGCCGTCCGGGCCGCGCACGTCGACGACCAGACGGCCGGCGTCGGTGCGGGTGGATGCGGCCGGCACCCGCAGCACGTTGTCCACGGCCTGCACCATGACGTTGGCGAGTGCGGTCTGCCCGTCACGGAGGCGGTCGTCGTGCTCGGTGAGCACGATCGTCGCGTAGTACCGCACAACCCCTGTGGAGGAGTTGCCCGACGGGGCGATCGCAAGCACGGTGGCCGGCGCACGCAGGTCCGGCACGGCGTCGACGGTGACCTCGACCCGCTGGTTGGGCGTGACGCGCGCCGCGTCGGACTCCTCGAACGGCACGACCAGCTGGAACGAGTCGATGTTGTTCAGCACGATGAACGCCCCGGCACCGGGCGCGGGGGTGGGGCCGCCGCCTCCGGAGCCGCCCGACGAGGCCGCGACCTCGGGCAGGGCCGCGCTGCTCCCCGGCGCCATGGCCGTGGTCCCGGACGCCGACCCGACGAATTCACCCGGTGCCCCGTTGATCGCGGAGACGACACCCGCGATGGGAGCCTTCAGCACGGTGTTGTCGATGTCGCGCTGGGCCAGCGCAACCTGCGCCTCGGCGTCGCGGACCGCAGCTTCCTGTGCGGAGGTGTCGGCGGGCTTGTCGCTGCCGGCGCTGTCGAGCTCGTTCTGGGCCGAGACGACGCTCTGCTTGGCGTTCTCGATCGAGAGTCGCCCTGACGCCTCGTCGACGTTCTCCCGCTCCTTCGCCGCGTCCAGCGTCGTCTGCGAGGAGAGGACCACGCGCTTGGCTTCCTCCACTGCCTGCTTGTCGGCGGTGATGCGATCGCAGGCGGGGTTGGGAGGTGGGGGCGGTGGCGTGGTGGTCATTCCAGGGCTTGTTGCGCTCTGCGCAGTGCCCATGCCGAGAAGGCCGGACTTCGTGGTGTCGGCCTCCTTCTGATGGCTTTTCGGC
>DASYES010000163.1:0-2325 GCA_036498885.1 Pseudonocardia sp. | reverse complement strand
CTCGCCGCGCGCGAGAGCCGGCTTGAGCAGGGTGGCTGCGTCCATCGCGCCGCCCTCGGCCGAACCGGCGCCCACCACGGCGTGCAGCTCGTCGACGAACAGCACGATCGACCGCTCCGTCGCCACGACCTCGTCGATGACGCCGGTGAGCCGTTGCTCGAAGTCGCCGCGGTAGCGGGTGCCCGCGACCATGCCCGCGAGGTCCAGCGAGACCACTCGCACGTCCTTGAGCTGTTCCGGCACCTCGCCGTCGACCACCCGCTGGGCGATGCCCTCGACGATCGCCGTCTTGCCGACGCCGGGGTCACCGACCAGCACCGGGTTGTTCTTGGTGCGGCGGGCGAGCACCTCGAGGACCTGCTCGATCTCCGCGTCCCGCCCGATGACGGGGTCGAGCCTGCCTTGCTGCGCCGCCGCTGTCAGGTCACGCCCGAAGCGGTCCAGCCGCGGGGTGCGTGCGTGGGTCCCCGGGGTCCGCGGTGCCGCGTCGGGACGGGGCATGGCGCCGCCCAGCGTGCTCTCGAGGTTCCCGATCAGACGCTCGAACAGGTCGTCGAAGGGTCCGGGTCCGGGGCGGTCCTGCGGCACGTCCACCTCCACGAGGGTGTATCCGGCCTCGATGGTCCTCCCTCGGCGGCCGGTCCGCCCGGATTGAGGGCTCCGAAGGTTGCGCAAACAGCGCCCGGGCGCAGCCGCCGCAAGCAGCGCGAGGAGCAGGGGAGATGCCGACACCGGTATCGGAGCAGGTGGTCGTCATCGTGGGCGCCTCCAGTGGGATCGGGCGAGCGCGCTCGCGTTCGCCGGACGGGGCGCGAAGGTCGTCTGCGCGGCGCGCGGCATGCAGGCCCTCCAGAGCCTCGTCGAGCAGATCACCACGGCGGGCGGCACGTCCGTCGCGGTCCCGACGGACGTCACGGACCACGAGGCGCTCCCGGCGTCATCACCCTGCGGCGGCCGGACCGCCGCTGCCCGGCTGAGGGGCGTTCGTCTCAGGCGATGCGTATCAGTAGCTGCAGCGACCGCCCCACGACGCCGAGCGTGGTGCGGGCTCGCGCCGCCGGTGGCAGGAGCGGGCCGGGGGCGCCGCGTTGCGGGTCGGCGGTGTCGAGGACGATCTCCCATGCGGCGCCGTAGGCGGGGCCGGGCAGCGTGAACGCGACGACGTCCGGGCTCGGGTTGACCAGGAGCAGGAACGAGTCGTCGCGCAGCTTGCGGCCTCGGCGGTCCGGCTCGGGGATCCCGTCGCCGTTGTAGAAGATGGCCAGGGCTCGGGTGCTGCCGTCGGTCCAGTGCGTGTCGCTCATCGGTACGCCTGCCGGGGTGAGCCAGGCGAGGTCCTCGAGACTGGTGCCCCGGACGGGGCGGCCCTGGAAGAACCGGCGGCGCCGGAAGACCGGGTGGTCGCGGCGGAGCCTGACGAGCCGGGCGGTGAAGTCGGTGAGCGAGTGGAAGCCCTCGGCCCGCTTCCAGTCCACCCAGGAGATCGCGTTGTCCTGGCAGTAGGCGTTGTTGTTGCCGCCCTGGGTGCGGCCCAGCTCGTCGCCGTGCAGGAGCATCGGGACGCCCTGCGACAGGAACAGCGTGGTCAGCAGGTTCCGCTTCTGCCGCTCGCGCAGTTCCTGGATCGTCGGGTCGTCCGTGGGGCCCTCGGCGCCGCAGTTCCACGAGCGGTTGTCGTCGGAGCCGTCGCGGTTGTCCTCGCAGTTGGCGGCGTTGTGCTTGTAGTTGTACGAGACGAGGTCGTGCAGCGTGAACCCGTCGTGGGCCGTGACGAAGTTGATCGAGGAGTACGGACGGCGCCCGCTGGACTCGTACAGGTCCGACGATCCCGTGAGCCGGGAGGCGAAGTCGCCGACCGTGCCCGGCACGCCCCGCCAGAAGTCGCGCACCGCGTCGCGGTAGCGGCCGTTCCACTCCGTCCACAGCGGAGGGAAGTTGCCCACCTGATAGCCGCCGGGACCGACGTCCCACGGCTCGGCGATGAGCTTGACCTGGGACACCACCGGGTCCTGTTGCACCAGCTCGAAGAAGGTGGCGAGCCGGTCGACCTCGTAGAGCCCGCGGGCCAGCGCAGAGGCCAGGTCGAACCGGAACCCGTCGACGTGCATCTCCAGCACCCAGTACCGGAGCGAGTCCATGATCAACTGCAGGGTGTGCGGATGGCGCACGTTGAGGGTGTTTCCGGTGCCGGTGTAGTCGGTGTAGTAGCGAGGGTCGTCGGCCAGCCGGTAGTACGCGGGATTGTCGATGCCGCGGAACGACAGCGTGGGGCCGAGGTGGTTGCCCTCCGCCGTGTGGTTGTAGACGACGTCGAGGATGACCTCG
>DASYES010000162.1:0-2603 GCA_036498885.1 Pseudonocardia sp. | reverse complement strand
CCCACAACCCGGCCGCCTCGAGCTCGCCCGACAGGAACGCCGCCGCCTCGACTGCCCGCCGTGGCGTGGGCGCCGCCGAGCCGATGCCGGTGCCCACGGCCTTGCGGTCCGGGTGCAGCGCGAGCCCGAACGCGGACACCGCGATCACCATGGCGTTGCGGGTGCCGATCTTGCAGAACTGCTGAGGCCCCGACGCCGACGGGACCAGCACGGCCGCGATGAGCTCGTCGGCGGCGAGGGCGCTGCGCTTCACCCCGGTGTAGAACTCGGCCACCGGTACGAGACGGGTGCCGCGCGCGACCGACGCCACCTCGACCACCGCGTCGGCCGCGAGCAGTGGCGGGTGGCTGTCGCCGGCCGGGGAGGCGGCGCCGAGGTTGCCGCCCACCGTGCCCCGGTTGCGGATCTGGGGCGACCCGACCGTGCGGGACGCCATCGCCAGTCCGGGCAGGACGTCGCCGAGCTCGTCGATCACACGGGCATAGGTGACGCCGGAGCCGAGCCGGATCGTCCCGTCCGCATCCGGAGCCCACTCGCGCAGCTCCGCCACCCTCGTGAGGTCGAGCAGGGCAGGCGGTCGGCGGTGGTCGAAGTTCAGCTCGACCATGACGTCGGTGCCACCGGCGAGGGGCACCGCGTCCGAATGCTCCGCCTTGGCCGCGAGGGCATCGGCCCAGGTGGCCGGGGCGAGGAAGTCCATGACAGAAGTACAGCGCCGGGTTGTTTCCGCGAAAAGTCACCGCGTCGATGAATAGTCGATAGTGGCTCGCCTGCCCGTTGTAGGTTCCTCCAATGCTGTTGCGGGATCTCGTCGCCCGTCACGGGCTCGGGCTGCGGCTGCTGCACGGCGACGACGCCGCGCTGGACCGGCCGCTGCGCTGGGTCTACACCACCGACCTGATCGATCCCGGCCGTTACCTGTCGGGCGGAGAACTGGTGGTGAGCGGGCTGGTGTGGCGGCGCGAGCCGTCCGACAGCGACCGTTTCGTCGCCGCGCTGGCCCATTCGGGCGCCGCCGCGCTCGCCGCGGGGGCTGCGGTGTTCCACGGTGTCCCCGACGACGTCGTCGAGGCCTGCAGGCGCCACGACGTGCCACTCGTCGAGGTTCCGGAGGACGTGTCGTTCGCCACGATCACCGAGCTGGTGATCACCGAGCTGACCGCGGCACGGGGCGCCCGGTTGGCGCATACCGTCGGTCGCCAGCGGCGCCTGCTCTCGGCGGTGGCCGAGGGGCTGGGCCTCGACGAGCTGGCCACGCAGGTGTCGCAGGCGACCGGCACGGTGTGCCGTGTGATCAGCACAACCGGCCGCGAGATCGTCCCGGGGCCGCAACCGCTCCCCGCCGATGTGGTCGACCGCCTCGTGTCGACCTTCCTCGCAGCAGACCAGCTGCCCGCGACCCTCCGCCGTGACCGCTGCACCGTGTTTCCCGTGGGGCCTGCCGCGGAGCGGTTGTCGTCCTGGTTGGTGGTGGTGGAGGGTGATCCGGCCGGCTGGGACGCAGACACCACCGACCTCGTCAACGAGCTGGCCGCGATCGCCGCGCTGGACCGCGCCCGTCGAGGCGAGGGGGTGCGGGTGGCCCGGGCGATCGCCGACGAAGCGGTCACGATGATCGCGGCCGGAGCGGCGAACGTGCCGGAGACCTCGGCGCGACTACGGCATGCCGGCCTCGACCCGGCGGAGCCGCTGGTCGTGGTGGTGGCCGGATTCGTGGGACGGCCGGAGCGGGCGGAGATCGCGTGCGCGGTGCTCGTGGACGCCGCGGCACACCTCGGTCCACCGATGGTCGGGGTGCACGCCGGTACGGCCGTCGCGCTGCTGCCCGACAACGATCCCGGCCCGGGCGGGGAGCGGGCCGGTACGCTGCTGCGGCGGGCGCTGGAGCGGCTGGTTCCCGGGCTGGCGGGCGAGCGGCTGGCGGTCGGCGTCAGCAGGTCCTCGCGGACCGAGGCGCTCACCGGGGCGCTGCACGAGGCCCGCCATGCCCACGACGTCGCGGCCCTGCGCGCGGGGGCGCTGCAGATCGTCACCGACGCGGAGACCGCCTCGCACATCGCACTGCTCGCCGCCGTACCCGACGACGTGCGCCGCGCCTTCGCCGTACGCGTGCTCGGCCCGGTGCTCGACCACGACGCGCGTACCGGTGCCGGTCTGCGTGTCACGCTCGAGGCGTTCCTCGACTGCTCCGGCTCCTGGACCCGCACAGCCGAGCGGCTGCACCTGCACGTCAACACGGTTCGCTACCGGATCAGCCGGGTCGAGGAGCTCACCGGCCGCGACCTCGGCGCGCTTCCGGACCGAGTGGACGTCTTCCTGGCGCTCCGGTCCCTGGGCAGGCACGAACGATCGTGCTAAAACGGGTGGCATGGGTAAGGGCGACGCGACGCGCGAGGCCATTCTCGAGGAGGCGGGCCACCTCGCGCGGCAGGTCGGCCTCGCCGGACTGACGATCGGGTCGCTCGCCACCCGCACCGGGATGTCCAAGAGTGGCCTCTTCGCCCATTTCGGCTCGAAGGAGTCGTTGCAGCTCGACGTGCTCGACCACGCCACCGAGCGGTTCACAGCCGAGGTGGTGCGCCCGGCACTCACGGCGCCACGGG
>DASYES010000161.1:0-2165 GCA_036498885.1 Pseudonocardia sp. | reverse complement strand
ATCGAGACGAGGCCGAGGAACCCGATCTCCGCGTAGTGGTCGATGCGCAGGCCGGTGGCCTGCTCGACCGTCTGCACCAGCAGCTCGGGGCCGCCGCCGTCAGCACCACCACCGCGTCCGTAGGCAGAGTTGATCTTGTGTCGCCCGTTACCGGGGATGTCCACCATCGAGTCGCGCGGGAGGCTGACCAGGGTGGTGGGGCCGCTGCCGGTGTGCAGCAGCATGATCGTGTCGGTGAGCTCGGACTCCGGGTCGCCGGTGGCGAACTCCTTGCGCTGCTCCGGGGTGAGGTTGGCCCGGCTGTCCGACCCGACGATCAGCCAGTTGGTGCCCTTGGAGGCCGCGGTGCTGTCGGCCGGGAGAGCGGCCACGCGGTTCAGCGTGGTGTCGATGTAGACCCCGAATCCGACCACGAGCAGCAGCAGGACGAGCAGGGTGACACCGATCCGCCGCCCCCACCGCGGACGCCGGACGGGCCGGACGCCCACAGGTCGGCGCGGCGGCGGCCCTGGCGGACCGGGCGGCGGTGCGTACCCGGGCCCGGGCGGGCCCGACGGGAGCAGCGCGGTGTCGCGCATGGGCCGCCGGGCACCGGCGGGTACGCCCATCGGCGGGCCGGGCGGCGCTATCGGCGGGCCGGGCGGTTGGGGACGGGGCCGCTGCGGCTGCCCCCAGCCCGGTCCGCCACCACGTCGCGACTGTCGCGCCGTCGGCGGTGGGCCGCCTCGCCCTCGGTACTCACCGTTCATGCTGCTCACCATCCCGGCCTACGGCGCGTCACCGACGAAACGGGTGCGACGGTCACACGACGCAGTTGTCCTACAGGAGAGGACGCCCCGGGTGCCCGAACGGTTGCGTGATCGTCACCACTTCGCGCCGGACGGGCGTTACGAGGAGAGCAGCGGCTCGCCCTCGAACACGCCGAGCTCCTCACAGTAGAACTCGATGCCCACCCCGTTGGGATCACGGATGTAGAGGCTGTTGTCGACGCCTCGATCCGGGCCGAGATAGGAGATACCGGCCTCATCGAGACGCTTGCGGGTCGCGGCGAACTCTTCCGCCGACGTGGACAGCGCGAGGTGCTGGACCGCGCCGATCGTCTCCGAGTAGTCGGGATGGTCGTGCCCGGGGAAGTCGAAGAAGCCGAGCAGGTTGCGGTTGCCGATGTCGAAGAAGAAGTGGCTCGACCCCTGGTAGTCCCGGTTCTCCACGAGCTCGACCAGCGGGAACCCCAGCAGGTCCTGATAGAACTTGATCGTCTCCTCAACGTCGCGTGCGACCAGCGCGAGGTGGTGCACACCGCGCACGGTGGTGGCCGGTCGGTCTCCCACCGGCCGCAGGTACTTCTCCTTGAGTGCGGCGCGGCGAGCGCGCACGGCTTCCAGCTCGGCACCCTCTGGCTGTGGCATCGGATCCTCCGTCTCCCTGGCGTTGCTGTAACTCGCACAACGTTAGTTGCTACGTCAACATTCCGCTCGGGCTCGCCTCAAGCCTGTCAGGCGGGAGGGCTCGCGTCTGCATGCCGAATGCCGGCCGTGGCGTTCCGGGTAGTCCCCCGGAGACCGGAAAGGGGCACGATGACCGACCGCTTCGACGGCTGGATCGCAGGCCTGGGCACGTCGGCGGGCCTGCGCGTCGTGGTGGGGCACTGGCCGCGGTCGCCGCTCGGCGCGTTCACCGACGTCATGGTGGAGCAGGCGGACGGGCATCGCGTCCTGCTCGCCCCGTCGTCCGAGGTGGCCGGGTTCGTGGCGGGAACCTACCTGTTCGACGATGTGCGGGTGGCGCCGGTGCGCGCCCAGGTCGACGGGACGCGGTGGCAGGTGGACGCCGCGCCCCTGGTGCTCGGCTTCACCGTCGGGGCACGGACTCCGCTCGGGCTCCTGCTCCGCGCGGTGCCCCGGCCCCTGGCCATGAGCCCGCTCTGGATCAGCGCGGTCGACCTCGTCGCGCGGCGCGTGCTTCCCGGCGTGCGCACGAGGGGAAGCACCGGCAGTGGCCGCCAGGAGTACTACGCGGCCCTCGACCTGCACGGTGTGACGGCAGCGACCACGTTCTGGAGCGGCGTCGACCAGGGCGACCTCGCCCCGGTGACACCGCCCGTCAGGTTCGGTTTCGGGTCGACACCGAGCACGCCGTCGCTCACCCGCGTCGTGACCCTCGTC
>DASYES010000160.1:0-6701 GCA_036498885.1 Pseudonocardia sp. | reverse complement strand
GCAGCCTACGACCGTCGAGCTCCTGGACATCGGGCACCTCCCCGGAGTCGTACTCGTCGGTGATCTCGCCGACGATCTCCTCCAGGATGTCCTCGATCGTGGCCACACCCGCGGTGCCGCCGTACTCGTCGACGATGATCGCCATGTGGTTGCGCGTGCGCTGCATCTCCTTGAGCAGCTCGTCGATGCGTTTGCTGTCGGGTACGAATACCGCAGGCCGCATCACGCTCTCCAGCCGGGCGACATCGTGGTCGGGGCCGGCGCCGGCCGCCGGCCCCGTGGAGCCTGCGCCCTGCACGGCCTGGACGAGGTCCTTCAGATAGGCGACGCCGACGATGTCGTCGATGCTCTCGCCGAGCACCGGGATCCGCGAGTAGCCGCTCTTGAGTGCCAGCCGGAGCACCTTCTCGACCGGCGTGTCACGCTCGGTCCACACCACGTCCGGGCGCGGCACCATCACCTCGCGCACGAGCGTGTCGCCCAGCTCGAACACCGAGTGGATCATCTGGCGCTCGTCCTCGTCGACCACGCCGCTGGTGCTCGCCATGTCGACGAGCTCGCGCAGCTCCACCTCGGAGGAGAACGGGCCTTGGCGGAACCCCTGACCGGGGGTGATGGCGTTACCGATGAGGATCAGCAGCTTCGTGAGCGGGCCGAGCAACGTGGCGAGCGCGCGGATCGGCGCCGCGACGATCATGCCGACGCGGTACGGGTGCTGACGACCGAGCGTGCGCGGGCCGACCCCGATGAGCACGTAGCTCACCACGACCATGATCGCGCCGGCGATGAGCGCCGCCATCCACATGGGCTGGATGGTCTCCACCAGCGCCACGGTGAGCAGGACGGTGGCAGCGGTCTCGGCGGCGAGCCGCAACAGCAGCAGCAGGTTCACGTGGCGCGGCCGGTCGGCCACGACCGCGGCGAGCGCACGCGACCCGGGGCGGCCCGCCCGGACGAGCGCGTCGACCCGGGCTCGGGAGACCGAGTTGAGCGCGGCGTCGGCGGCCGCGAACAAGCCCGCGAGCGGGACGAGCAGGACCGCGATGACGATCAGCGGGGTGCTCATGACGAGGCCGTCAGCTGTCTTCGAGCCCGACAGTGCCGAGCACTGCGTCGTCGCTGCGACGCTGGGCCTCGCGAGCGGCGGTCTCCGCGATGGCGGCGCGCCATTCGGTGAGGAGCTTGTTCTGCAGGGCGAACATCTCGCGTTCCTCGTCGGGCTCGCCGTGGTCGTAGCCGAGCAGGTGAAGCACGCCGTGCACGGTGAGCAGGTGCAGCTCGTCGGAGAGCGTGTGGCCGGCCTGACGGGCCTGCGCCTTCGCGAACTCCGGGCAGAGCACGATGTCGCCGAGCAGCGCGGGCCCCATGTCCGGGGCGTCGGGGCGGCGGGACTCCTCGGTGAGCTCGTCCATCGGGAACGACATCACGTCGGTGGGGCCCGGCTCGTCCATCCAGCGCTCGTGCAACTCGCTCATGACTTCCGTGGTGACGGCCAGGATGCTCAGTTCGGCTGCGGGGTTGACATGCATCGCATCGAGGGCGTGCCGCGCCACCGAGGCGATGAGCGACTCGTCCACGGTGACGCCGGACTCGTTGCATACCTCGATCGACACCCGTTAACCCCTGATCCGGCCGGTGATGAACAGGGGCCCAGCGTAGCCCGTGGCTGTGGGTAGGTTCGGCTGCATGGGCACCACGGCATCCGTCACGAACTGGGCGGGCAACATCGTCTTCGGGGCCGGCAGCTTCCACAGGCCGGACTCCGTTCCTCAGCTGCAGGAGCTGGTGGCGGGGAGCGACCGGATCCGGGCCCTCGGCACCGGGCACTCGTTCAGCCCGATCGCCGACACGACCGGCGACCTGGTGTCGCTCGCCGGCCTGCCGAAGATCGCCCGCATCGATCCGGACGCCGCCACCGTCACGGTCGCGGCCGGCGCGCGCTACGGCGAGGTGACCGGGATGCTGACGGCGGCGGGCTTCGCCCTTCCCAACCTCGGCTCGCTGCCCCACATCTCCATCGCGGGTGCCTGCTCGACCGGCACCCACGGCTCCGGCAACGGGAACGGCGCCCTCGCGACGGCCGTGTCGGCCATCGAGCTGGTGGGGGCCGACGGCGAGCTGCGCACGGTGCGTCGGGGTGACGCCGAGTTCGCCGGCTCGCTGGTCGCACTCGGCGCGCTGGGCGTCGTCACCACACTCACCCTCGACCTGCGCCCCGCGTTCGACGTGCGGCAGTGGGTCTACGAGGGCCTTCGCGGACTCGACGACGTCGAGGAGGTGCTCGCGGCCGCGTACAGCGTCAGCCTCTTCACCTACTGGGCGGGCGAGGGCTTCGAACAGGTGTGGATCAAGCAGCTCGACACCGATCCAGAGCCCGCGTCGAGCTGGCTCGGCAGCACCCGCGCGGACGGCCCGCGGCACATGGTGCGTGGAGTCGATCCGAAGCACTGCACGCCGCAGCTGGGCGTCGCGGGCCCGTGGAACGAGCGGCTGCCGCATTTCCGGTTGGAGTTCACCCCGAGCAGCGGCGAGGAGTTGCAGTCGGAGTACCTGCTCCCGCGCGGCTCGCTCGTCGACGCGTTGCGCGCCCTCGACCGGATCCGCGACACGATCGCGCCCGTCCTGCAGGTGTGCGAGATCCGCTCGATCGCCGCCGACGACCTGTGGCTCTCCCTCGCCCACGAGCGGGACAGCGCCGCGGTGCACTTCACCTGGGTCGCCGACACGGCTGCCGTGCTCCCGGTGGTGGCCGCCGTCGAGGCGGTGTTGGGGCCCTTCGCCGCGCGGCCGCACTGGGGCAAGGTCTTCGGCATCGATCCGGACGCGGTGCGGGCGCTGTGGCCACGCCTTCCCGACATGGAGCGGCTCCTGCGCCGGCACGACCCCTCCGGCAAGTTCCGCAACGCGATGGTGGACCGCTACCTGCCCGCTTGACGCGCCTGGCCCGGCGCGGTATCCGCGCCGGGCCAGGAGAAACGCTCGTCCGTGAAGCCGGGGCTCAGCCTCCCGCCTGCGGAGCAGGCTGCCCGCCGGATGCGGTCTGCCGCGCGCACGTGGTGTCCTGCGCCGGGAGCGTGAGATCCACGAGGTAGCGCGTGGCGGCCTCGTCAGCGCAGGCGTTGGCCGCCTGGAGCGCCACCGTGTGCCCGTCGTTCTCGACGGTCAGCAGGCGGGCCTTCATCTGCCTGGCCAGCGACACGCCGTCCTCGTACGGGGTGGCCGGGTCGCCGGTCGAGGAGACGACCAGCACGGTGGGCAGGCCTGGGGCCTCGACGGGCCCGGGCTGGCTGGTGGGCGGCACCGGCCAGAACGAGCACTGCTCCAGCGCGTTGGACGGCCCGACCCCCGCGTCGTAGAACGGCGCGATCTCCAGCGACTCCTTGCTGATCTCGAGCGCGACGTTCCGGTCGGTGAGCCGGTCGGTGTCGACGCAGTTGATCACGGGGAAGGCTTCCAGCAGGTTGCTGTAGCTGCCATCGGGTGCCCGCTCGTAGTAGGCGTCGGCCAGCCGCAGCAGGTTGGTGCCGTTGCCCTGCGTCACCTGCACTAGCCCTTCCTGCAGGAAGCCCCACAGCGACTCGGAGTACAGCGCGGTGAGTACGCCGGTCATGGCGTCGTTGTAGCCCAGCGTGCGCCCGCCCTGGACCGGAACCGGCGTGTTGATCAGCGGCCGCAGGAGGTCCTGCAGCTTCTTCGACGCCCCGGGCACGTCCGTGCCCAGCGGGCATCCGGCCTGCCCGACGCACGACTTGGCGAAGTTGTCGAAGGCCCGCTGGAAGCCACGGGCCTGCGTGAGCCGGGACTCCACAGGGTTCAGCGACGGGTCGACCGCACCGTCGAGCACCATCGCGCGCACCGACTGCGGGAACTGCTCGGCGAACTCGGATCCGATGTGCGTGCCGTAGGAGTAGCCGACGTAGTTCAGCTTCTCGTCACCCACCACCTGATGGGCGATCTGCAGATCGCGGGCCACGTCGCGAGTGCCCACGTTGGCGAGCACGTCGAGGCCCACGCGGTCGGCGCACCGCTGCGCGAACTCCTTGTACTCCTTCTCGGTCTGCGCGACGCCCTCCGGCGAGGTGTCGAGATCGAGGTCCGCCCGATCGGCGTCGATCTCAGCGGTGGTGGAGCAGTCGATCGTGGGCTCGGAGACGCCGACACCGCGCGGGTCGAACCCGATCAGGTCGAACTTCTGGGCCACCTCGCCGTTGCCGATCAGGCCGGCGATCGACGGCAGGAAGCTCACACCGGAGCCACCAGGGCCGCCCGGGTCGGTGAACAGCGAGCCGATCCGGGCCGCCGGGTCGAGCGCCTTCTGCCGGAGCATGGCGATCTTGGCGGTCTTGCCCTCCGGGTCCGCATAGTCGAGCGGCACCTCGAGATAGGTGCAGTCGAACTTGGGGTCGGCGAAGGTCTGCCGGTCGGCATCCGTGCGCGCGAAGTCGGTGCAGGGGCCCCAGGACAGCTCCTGGGACAGGAAACGGTCGAGCCCCGGCTGGGCGGGCGCCGGTGCAGGCGCCGCCGCAGCCACGGGCGGGACGGCAATGGACAGTCCTACCAGGAGCGTGAACGTGCTCGCGACGACCGCGCGACGGGACAACCTCACGAAGGGGAATCTTGTCGGTGTTACGTCGCCCGGGCAACCACCGGGAGCGGCACGGCGGTGTCAGCGCCGACGTGACCGCCTGTCCTGCGGCGGGCCCGTGCGCGGCGCCGCCGCCCGCAGGTTCGGCCGCTCGTTGCCGGCGTCCCAGCGCGCGTAGGCGTCGACGATGTCGGCCACCAGCCGGTGGCGTACCACGTCGGTGCTGGTCAGCTGGGAGAAGTGCACGTCGTCGACGTCGCCGAGGATGTCACGCACGACGTTGAGCCCCGACCGGGTGCCACCGGGCAGGTCGATCTGCGTGACATCACCGGTGACGACGATCTTGGAGCCGAACCCCAGCCGCGTCAGGAACATCTTCATCTGTTCGGGCGTGGTGTTCTGGGCCTCGTCCAGAATGATGAAGGCGTCGTTGAGCGTGCGGCCGCGCATGTACGCGAGCGGCGCCACCTCGATGGTGCCGGCCGCGATCAGCTTCGGGATCGACTCGGGGTCGATCATGTCGTGCAACGCGTCGTAGAGCGGGCGCAGGTACGGGTCGATCTTCTCGTAGAGCGTGCCGGGCAGGTAGCCGAGCCGCTCCCCCGCCTCCACGGCCGGGCGGGTGAGGATGATCCGGTTGACCATCTTCGCCTGCAACGCCTGCACGGCCTTGGCCATGGCGAGGTAGGTCTTGCCCGTGCCCGCCGGGCCGATGCCGAAGACGATGGTGTGGGCGTCGATGGCATCGACGTACCGCTTCTGGTTGAGCGTCTTGGGCCGGATCGTCTTGCCGCGGCGGGACAGGATGTCGAGGCTCAGTACCTCGGCAGGCGACTCGCCGATGCGGGCGCGCTCGTCGGCCTCGCCGTCGGCGAGCATCTCGACGGTGCGCCGCACGGCGTCGGTGGAGACCTGCTGGCCGCGCTCGGCGAGCATGATCAGCTCGGTGAACACCCGCTCCGCGAAGGCCACGTCGGCCGGGGATCCGGTGAGGGTGAGCTCGTTACCCCGGACGTGGACGTCGGCGTCGAGCAACTCCTCGGCGACGCGCAGGCTCTCGTCGCGCGAACCCAGCAGCGCGAGCAGAGCGGTGTCCGGAACGGCCATGCGGGACTGGACGGGATCCGGATGTGACAAGGGCTGTGCCGCCTGCTTTCCATCTGCTGGGACTCTGCTGCCTAAGGACCCTTCGATATTACCGCCCCACCCCGACAGAACGCCCGGCCTTTCCATGGCCGAAGCTCCGCGTTCGGCCGAGTGAGGTCCGGCACCTACCGGAGCCCCGCAGGTCATCCGGTGTTTACCTTGGATGGCCGGTTGCCGTGCCCGGGTAGGCCAACGGACCGACGGCCCCGGATGTGAGGTCGCGGTGCACAGCACCGGGAAGGTGTGAGAGATGGGCCGCCAGGCCACCCACCGTGTGCACGCGTCCTGCGCCGGGCAGGCTGCAGGAGGCAGCGCGTGACCACCACTGCCACTGTTCAGGCCGGCTCGGCCGCGCTGCCCGCAGTTTTCACGACGGATGTCGCGGCGCCGCAACGCACGCTGGTGGACATCCTCGCGGTGACCGCTGCGCTGCACCCGAACGCCACCGCACTCGACGCCGGCGGCGTGGCGCTCAGCTATCGACGGCTCGCCGCCGACGTCGAGGTGGTCCGCCGCAGGCTCGCCACCGCCGGCATCGGCCGCGGCGACCGGGTCGGGGTACGGATCGCCTCAGGCACAGTCGAGCTCTACGTCGCGATCCTCGCTGTGCTCGCGGCCGGCGCTGCGTACGTCCCGGTGGACGCCGACGATCCCGACGAGCGTGCGGAACCGGTGTTCGGCGAGGCGGCGGTCTGCGCCGTCCTCGGCGACGGCTGCGCGATCACGATGCGCCATGCCCCGGTCGGCACGCCCGGACGCCCCCGTCCGGAGGACGACGCCTGGGTCATCTTCACGTCCGGATCCACCGGCACTCCGAAGGGTGTGGCGGTCCGGCACGCCAGCGCTGCCGCGTTCGTCGACGCGGAGGCGCGGATGTTCCTCGCCGACGAGCCGATCGGGCCGGGCGACAGGGTGCTTGGGCCTGTCCGTGGCCTTCGACGCCTCGTGCGAGGAGATGTGGCTGGCCTGG
>DASYES010000159.1:0-2112 GCA_036498885.1 Pseudonocardia sp. | reverse complement strand
ACGGCGAAGGCCGCCAGATCGTCGTCGGTGATGCGAAACCGCTCGAGGTGGTCGAGCACGTCGGCCAGACCGGCTGCTACGAGGAACCCCCGCTCTGCGGGCAGGTCGCGGCTGAACAAGCTGAAGGTCGCGGGGGCCGTCCGGCCCTTCCTGATGTAGGCGACCGCCATGGCCACCTCGTAGAGGTCGGTGACGAGCGGGGACCCCATCCAGAGCGCTGTCGTCATGCGGCACCTGGTTTCCGGCGTTCTCGACGCATGTCTGCACCGTCATGCCACCCGGACGGCGTCCACAGGGCTGAGAGGCCCCGGCGACCTGGGACAGCAGGCCCATGGTCCGTGAGCGCCGCTCGGAGCAGCGGACGGTTTGCTTCTCGGAGCGCCTGTAGATGCCGGCCGGGTACGAGAAGCCCTGCCAGAACGGCCGAAAGGCCCTGGAGGCAGGAAGGGCACGAGCGCACAGTCGGGCGACGCGCAGGCTGAGGCGGAGGAGCCGCAGATGCACGCACACGTAGGCGACTGGCTGGTCATAGAGAGCAGGGTGCTGGACGAGCCCCGCCGGCAGGGTGAGATCGTCGGGCTGGTCCACCTCGACGGCTCACCGCCGTATCGGGTCCGTTGGGTGGAGGACGACCACGAGTCGCTCGTCTTCCCCGGCCCGGACGCCCGGATCGAGCCGCACCCCGTTCCGCCCGCCGCAGGCATCCGGCACTGACGGATCATGGCTGCAGCCGTGGGAGGGCGGACCGGAGACCCGGCCGGACGACGAACGATCGGGGATGCCCGGGCCGTCGGCCCCTCGCCGGTGTCATACCCAGCGCCCGGCGTGTCGGCATGAGCCGGTCACCAGCACGGATCCCGCCGGATCGCGCCGCGCCGCCCACGGATGCGGAGCGGGCTGCCGTGTGGCTGCGTGCGCGGCAGACGCTGTCAGGACTGCCCGGCGGAGCCGGCCTCAACATCGCCCACGAGACGCTCGACCGGCATGCCACCGGGGCCCGGGCCGACGTCACGGCCCTGCGTTGGCTGGACCGCCGGATGGTGGTGAAGGATTTCAGCTACCGCGAGCTGGCTGCGGCGACCGCACGGTTCGCGAATGCGCTCCACGAGCTGGGGGGGCGGCCGGGCGAGCGGGTGTTCACCCTCCTCGGGCGGATTCCCGAGCTCTATGTCGCGGTGCTCGGCTCGCTCAAAGCCCGCTGTGTGGTGTCTCCGCTGTTCGCAGCCTTCGGACCGGAACCGGTGGCCCAGCGGATGCGTCTCGGCGAGGCGGCGGTGCTGGTGACCACGCCTGCGCTCTACCGGCGCACTGTCGCTCCGATCCGCGACCGCCTGCCGGCGCTGCGGCAGATTCTGCTGACCAGCCCTCCGAGCGGGGCGCCGGAACCCGGGACCATCGATCTCGCCGCGGTGCTCGACCGCGCCTCGCCGGAGTACGCGATCGGCCCGACCGACCCAGCCGACCCCGCGCTGTTGCACTTCACCAGCGGCACCACCGGCACCCCGAAGGGGGCTCTGCACGTACACGAGGCCGTCGTCGCGCACGCCGCGACCGCGCGGGCCGCGCTGGACCTGCAGCCCGACGACGTCTTCTGGTGCACCGCCGACCCCGGCTGGGTCACCGGGACGTCCTACGGCATCATCGCGCCACTCGCGCTCGGCGCGACCCTGGTGAGCGACGAGGGCGAGTTCGACGCCCGGCGCTGGTACCGCATGCTGGACCGGGAGCGGGTCAGCGTCTGGTACACCGCACCGACCGCGATCCGCATGATGATGCGGCGGGGCCCGGAGGAGGCCGCACGGCACGACCTGTCGGCACTGCGGTTGGTGGCGAGTGTCGGTGAGCCACTCAACGCGGAAGCCGTCCGCTGGGGCGCCGCCGTGCTGCACCGGCCGGTGCACGACACCTGGTGGCAGACGGAGACCGGCGCCATCATGATCGCGAATGCCGCCGGGGCCGAGGTATGCCCCGGATCGATGGGGCGCCCGCTTCCCGGCGTGGAGGCCGCGTTGCTCGAGCAGGGCACCGACGGGCGCGCCCGGATCGCCCAGGACGGGCACGTGCACGTGCTGGCTGGGGAGGCCCAGGGCGAGCTGGCGCTACGCACCGGAT
>DASYES010000158.1:0-1522 GCA_036498885.1 Pseudonocardia sp. | reverse complement strand
GGCCGCGCGCCGGGCGTGACCGTTGCCGACGGCCTGCTCGCCCTGGCCACCGTGCAGGCCGTCTACGAGTCCGCCCGGACCGGCACGGCGGTCGCGATCGCCGACGTGCTCGACGGGCGGATCGTGCCCGCGCCCGAACGGCCTCGGCGGCCCGCCGCCGTCAGCTGAGACCACTCCCGACCCGACCCGAGGAGTAGCCCGTGTGGACCCTGTCCGGTTTCGCCGACGAGATCTCCCCCGACCTGGACGAGCAGGTGCGCGTGCTCAGGGAGCTGGGGATGACCCAGCTGGAGCTGCGCGGCGCCTGGGACACGAACGTCTCCGACTTCGACGACGAGCAGGTCGAGCGGATCGCCCGCACCCTCGACGGCGCGGGCATCACGGTGTCCTCGATCGGCTCGCCCATCGGCAAGGTGCCGGTGACCGCTGACCTGGACGAGCACGTCGCCCGCTTCCGCCGCTGCGCGCAGGTGGGCCGCCGGCTCGGCGCTCTCTACGTGCGGGTCTTCTCCTTCTACCCGAGGGACGCCCGGGATCCCGCCGCCGACCGCGACACCGTGCTGCGCGGCATGTCAGCACTGGCAGCAGCGGCCGAACAGCACGGAGTCGTGATGCTGCACGAGAACGAGAAGGCGATCTACGGGGATGTCCCCGAGCGCTGCCTCGACATCGTCGAGTCCGTGGGCTCGCCCGCGCTGCGCCTCACCTGGGACCCCGCCAATTTCGTGCAATGCGGTGTCCGGCCGTTCAGCGAGGGCTACGACATGCTGCGCCCGTACGTGGACTACATCCAGATCAAGGACGCGATCGCCGCGACCGGCGAAGTGGTGCCGGCCGGGAAGGGCGACGGCGAGGTGGCGCAGACACTGGCGGCCCTGCGCGCCGACGGTTTCGATGGCTGTTTCTCACTGGAGCCGCATCTCGCGCAGGCCAACGCGCGCGGCGGTTTCAGCGGACCGGAGCTGTTCGCCACGGCGCATGCGGCGTTCACGGGACTGCTGCGCGAGCAGGGCATCACGTTCCGGTAGGACGCAACCCACCGGATCCCACCTCCGGCCTCACCTGACCGGGCCTGGCGATCGCCCGCCGGGGGCCCGGCAGGCTTCGCGGGCCGTGCGGCGGACCGTGATCCGCACCGAAGGTGTCGTTGCACCCGGCCACGCTCATGTCGTCCGGCACCGCCACCCCGCGGGCGAACAGCCGCTGCAGCGCGCCCGGCGCGATCAGGTCGTTGACGGCCGGCCCGCGGTGTCGATCATTGGCAGCGAGACCACGGCAGTCGAAACCCGTCGCGCGCTGCACGTTGCTGCAAGCGTTTACGTCGGGTGGGCGCTCCCAAAGTTCTACACGCGTGGCCCGCCGGTCGTTGATGTTGTAGAGTGTTAGCGACCCACGGAGGAGCCGATGACGACCACCGCAGATCCCGACCAGGCCGCGATCCCGGCGGTCTCGTTCGACACCGAGCCTGCGTCGTACCGGCACTGGAGCCTCGACATCGACGGGGAGATCGCCTACCTCCGCC
>DASYES010000157.1:0-21593 GCA_036498885.1 Pseudonocardia sp. | reverse complement strand
CCGCGCCGCCATGCCCAGGATCACCGCGCTCGAGGAGACCGCCGGCCAGTTCGCCCGCGACCCCGACTCGCATGCCGCCCGGCTGCCCCACATCGCATTCGAGGCGGCCCGCTCGGCGCTCGGTTCCGGGCTGCCGGTGCTCGTGCAGGTCCCGCGGGCGGGGTACCTACCCTGGCTTGCCTGCGGTGCCTGCCGGGAGACCGCCCGCTGCCGGCATTGCGCGGGCCCGCTCGGCCTCGTCCACCAGGGCGGCGGTGCCACAGCCGGAGGTGACGCGCGCCCCACCGGGGTGGGACGCGCGGGCCCCTCGGACGCCGCGTCCGCCGGGCTTCCCCACTGCCGATGGTGCGGCCGGGCCGACAGCGCGTTCCGCTGCCCGGCCTGCGGGTCACGGCGGCTGCGGGCCGGGGTCGTCGGGTCCGGACGCACGGCCGAGGAGCTCGGGCGGGCGTTCCCCGGCACCCCCGTTCGCCTGTCCGGTGGCGGTGCACCGGTGCACACCGAGGTGGCGGCCCGGCCGGAGCTCGTGGTCGCCACCCCCGGTGCCGAGCCGCGCGCGCCAGGCGGCTACGGCGCTGCGCTGCTGCTCGACGGGTGGGCGCTGCTGTCGCGGCCCGACCTCCGCGTGGCCGAGGAGACGCTTCGCCGCTGGATGGCCGCCGCGGCGCTCGTCGTCCCGCACACTCGTGGCGGTCGGGTGGTCGTCATGGCCGATGCCGCGATCCCGGTGGTGCAGGCCCTGGTGCGCTGGGACCCTGCGGGCCACGCTGCGGCCGAGTACGCGTCGCGCGCCGAGGTCGGGTTCCCGCCCGCGATGCGGATGGCGGCCGTGGAAGGCACGGCGGCGGCCGTCGCGGACGTCCTGGCGGAGCTGCCGGAGGGGGTCGAGGTGCTCGGGCCGGTCGAGCTCGACCCGGTCGGGCCGGGCGCGGGCGGCCCGGGCGACGAGCCGCCCGAGATCCGCGAGCGTGCGCTGCTGCGGGTACCGCGTGCCGAGGGGCGGGCCTTGGCTGCGGCCCTGCACGCCGCGCAGGCGGCGCGCACCGCCCGCAAGGTGCCCGATCCGGTGCGGGTCCGACTCGACCCCGTCGAGATCGGCTGACCGCCACCGGCGGTGGTCGGTCCGGTCCGGCCACGGATGCCCGCGTGGCAGAATTGAGTGCTGAGCCTGCCCGCTCCGTTCGCTCGCCCGTCCGTTCGTTGTGCCCCTTCGTTCGTTGCAAGGAGATCTGTGTCCGTCCAGCCGATCAGGCTCTTCGGCGATCCCGTGCTGCGCACCCCGGCCGTCGAGGTCACCACCTTCGACGCCGAGCTGCGCAAACTGGTCGCCGACCTCACCGACACGATGCACGACGAGGGTGGCGCGGGTCTCGCGGCGCCGCAGCTGGGCGTCGGCCTCCGGGTGTTCACCTACGACTGCGACGACTTCGCCGGGCACCTGATCAATCCGACATTCGACGTCGTCGGCGACGAGGAACAAATGGGTCCGGAAGGGTGTCTGTCGATCCCTGGGCTGCGCTGGGACTGCCGCCGGCACCTGCACGTGGTGGCCCACGGCTGGAACGAGCACGGTGAGCCGGTCACGGTCGAGGGTAGTGAGAGGCTCGCTCGCTGCATCCAGCACGAGACCGATCATCTCGACGGCGTGTTGTTCGTCGACCGGCTCGACGCGGAGACCCGCAAGCAGGCCATGGCCGAGATCCGGGCCGCCGAGTGGTTCGGCGCCCCCGTGCCGCGCGTCGAGGTCAGCCCGCACCCCCTCTTCGGCAAGGCCAGGTAGCTCCCGTGAAGCTCGTGTTCGCCGGCACCCCGGAGCCCGCGGTGCCGTCCCTGCGGGCGCTGCTCGAGTCGTCGCGGCACGAGGTGGCCGCGGTGGTCACCCGTCCCGATGCTCCCGCAGGCAGGGGCCGCAAGCTCCTGCGGTCGCCGGTGGGAGCCCTCGCCGACGATGCCGGCATCCCCGTGCTCACCCCCCGCCGCCCGTCGGATCCGGATTTCCTCGCCCAGCTCTGCGAGCTCGCGCCGGACTGCTGCCCGGTGGTCGCCTACGGGGCGCTCGTGCCTCGCGCCGCGCTGGACATCCCGCGCTCCGGCTGGGTCAACCTGCACTTCTCGCTCCTCCCGGCCTGGCGCGGTGCCGCACCGGTGCAGGCCGCTGTGCGCCACGGCGACGAGGTCACCGGCGCCACCACGTTCCTGCTCGAGGAGGGCCTCGACACCGGGCCGACGTTCGGCGTGGTCACCGAGACCGTGCGCCCGGCCGACACCTCGGGTGACCTGCTGGGCA
The DNA here is from genome assembly GCA_036498885.1 of Pseudonocardia sp. GTDB lineage: Bacteria > Actinomycetota > Actinomycetes > Mycobacteriales > Pseudonocardiaceae > Pseudonocardia. The sequence goes on along the minus strand of DASYES010000157.1, from coordinate 19,306 downwards.
GGTTGGCCACGTCCGGGGCGGCGTTGCTGCTCGCCACCATGGACGGCATCGCCGACGGCACCCTGCGCCCACAGCCCCAGCCGTCCGATGGCGTGTCGCACGCACCGAAGGTGACCACCGCCGACGCCCGCGTCGAGTGGGCACTCCCGCCGCTGGCGGTCGACCGCCTGATCAGGTCGGTCACCCCGGAGCCCGGTGCATGGAGCACGTTCCGCGGCGACCGGCTCGGGCTCGGGCCGGTCGCAATCGTGACGGAGGCCGAGCCGCCCGTCCTCGAACCGGGGGAGCTGTACGTGGAGAAACGCCGGGTTCTGGTCGGCACGGCCGCGGCGCCCCTGCAGCTGGGTGAGGTGCTGCCGGTCGGGAAGCGCGCGATGTCTGCGCCGGACTGGGCGCGCGGGGCGCGGATCGAGCCGGGGGAGCTGCTGACATGACCCCTCCGCCCCTGCCTTCCGATCTAACGGCCCGGTCGGCCGTGCATGTCGGCGTTGGCACCGCCCCGCGCGGGATGGCAGCGTGAGCGCCCCCGGACGGCGGCCGCGCAGGCGGCCCGGACCCGAGCCCGGTGGCACCCATCGCCAGGCCGGGCCACCGCGGGGGCGCACGGGACCACCGCGTCCGCCGGAACCGGATCCGTCGCGCCTGGCCGCGCTCGAACTGCTCACCGCGGTGCGCGTGCGCAATGCCTACGCCAACCTGGCACTCCCGGCGATCCTGCGGCGCCACCGGTTGCGTGACAGAGAGGCGGCACTCGCCACCGAGCTCGGCTACGGCACGCTGCGGGCCCGCGGCCTGCTCGACGCCGTGATCGAGGCCTGCACGGACCGGCCGCTGATCCGTGTGGAGCCGGAGCTGCTCGATGCCCTCCGGCTCGGGGCCTACCAGCTCCTGCGTACCCGGATCCCGGCCCATGCGGCTGTGGACACCACCGTGGAGCTCGTTCGCGGCGACGCGGGCACCCGGGCAGCTGGCTTCGTCAACGCGATCCTGCGCAAGGTGGGAGAGCGTGACGAGCAGGCCTGGGTGGAGCGACTGGCTCCACCGGCCGACGAGGATCCCGTGGGCCATGCGGCGATGGCGCACGCCCATCCGCGCTGGATCGCCCAGGCGTTCGCCGACGCCCTGCGTGCCCCCGAGGAGCTCGACGCCGCCCTCGCCGCCGACGATGCCCGGCCCGCGGTGCACCTGCTGGCGCGGCCGGGCGAGATCACCGCGGAGGAGCTGGCCCTCGTGACGGGCGGTCAGGTGGCGCCGTACTCCCCATACGGGGTGCACCTGGAGCCGGGCACCGGCGACATCGGCGAGCTCGACGTGGTGAGCGAAGGGCTCGCCCTGGTGCAGGACGAGGGCAGCCAGCTGGTGGCGCTCGCCCTCACACGGGCCGAGCTCGCCGGTGCCGACACGGGCCAGTGGCTGGACCTGTGCGCCGGCCCCGGCGGAAAGACCGCGTTTCTCGGCGGCATCGCCGCTCTCGACGGCGCGGCCGTGGGCGCCGTGGAGGTGAGCACCCACCGGGCCGACCTGGTGCGCCGGGCCACCGACGGTCTCCCGGTCACCGTGCACACCGCAGACGGACGCGAGGCCCCACTGCCCGATGCCGCCTACGACCGCGTGCTGGTGGACGCTCCGTGCACCGGGCTCGGAGCGCTGCGACGGCGCCCCGAGGCGCGCTGGCGGCGGCAGCCGGAGGACGTGTCCGGGCTGACGAAGCTCCAGCGCGAGCTGCTGACGGCAGCGTTGCGCCATGTGCGGCCCGGCGGAGTGGTGGCCTACGTGACGTGCTCCCCACACCTCGCCGAGACACTGGGCGTGGTGACCGGTGTGCTGCGCAAGCATCCGAAGGTGGAGCAGCTCGACGCCAGGCAGTACCTGCCCGGCGTGCCCGATCTCGGCGACGGGCCCAGCGTGCAGCTCTGGCCGCATCGGCACGGAACCGACGCCATGTTCCTCACGCTGCTGCGTGCGTGAACCGGGCTCAGCGGGCCTTGCCGCCCCTCCCGGCGGCAGCCCGGTCGAGTGCCCAGTCGACCGCCAGGTCCAGGTAGTCGACCACCACGTCCTCCTCGCTCGGACCGGCGTCGACCTCCACGCGTACATCCCGCGTACGGCGGCCTTCGCCGAGCAGTCTTCCGTGGGGATCCGGCAGGTCGCCGCCGTGCTCGAACCCGACGTTGACCCCACCGTCGCGGGGGAACAGCGCGCAGACGTAGCCGGCGCGCGGATGGTGGAAGGCGAGCCCGTGCCATCCGGAATTGACGCGCTCGCGAAGGTCGGGATGGGCGGTGCGCACCACGGCGCGGAGCCGGTGGACGAGTGCCGCGACAGCAGGCAGCTCGCCGACGAGCAGATCTTCGAGCTGCTCGTCGATCGACACGGGTGCTGGCATGGAGACAGTGAAGCGCGTGACACCGACAGTTCCGGCGGCGGCTCCTGGAGCGCCGGCCTGCCGCCGAGCGGTCCGGAAGGCGCTGCCACCGGCCGGTCGGGCGGCGGACCGGGCCTTCTGCCCCCCGACGCGTAACCTTCCGCGCGTGCACCCGTTCATCGCCCCGAGCATCCTCGCGGCCGACTTCGCGCGGCTCGCCGACGAGGCCGCTGCTGTGGCCGGCAAGCCCGATCGCGGTGCCGACTGGCTGCACGTCGACGTGATGGACGCACACTTCGTGCCCAATCTCACAATCGGGCTTCCGGTCGTGGAAGCGCTGCTCCGCTCCACGGACATTCCGTTGGACTGCCACCTGATGATCGAGGATCCCGACCGTTGGGCGGTGGGCTACGCCGAGGCGGGCGCGCACAATGTGACTGTGCACGTCGAGGCGGCGCACGACCCGGTGGCCCTCGCCGCAGACCTGAGGGCGGCCGGGGCGCGGGCCGGTCTCTCGATCAAACCGGGCACGCCGCTGGAGCCGTACGTGGAGACGTTGCGGCACTACGACACCCTCCTCGTGATGAGCGTGGAGCCCGGGTTCGGCGGGCAGAGCTTCATGCCGGAGGTACTCGACAAGGTGCGTGCGGCGCGCCGGATGGTGGACACCGGCCACCTCACCCTGCTGGTGGAGATCGACGTTGGCATCAACGAGTCGACGATCGAGGCGGCGGCCGAGGCGGGGGTGGATTGTTTCGTGGCGGGCTCTGCCGTGTACGGCGCCGAGGACCCAGCGCGGGCGGTGGAGGCGTTGCGGGAGCAGGTGGTGCGCGCGTCCGCGCACCGCGGGTGGGTGTCCTGAACAGGCGTGACCCCCGGCGAGGATGATCGCGTTGGTAAGGATCAGCGGCGGCTCGCGTTATATGCATGCAGCTGCGGCGGCGGAAGGGGGCTCCCAGATGTTCACCGGGATCGTCGAGGAGATCGGCGAAGTTGTCGGTGTGCGCGAGAGTGCCGAGGTGGTGGTGCTGACCGTGCGCGGTCGGACCGTGACCTCGGATGCCCGGCACGGTGACTCGATCGCCGTGAACGGCGTGTGTCTCACGGTTGTGGATCCGGACGGGAGCACCGACGGCACGTTCACCGTGGAGCTCGTGCCCGAGACGCTGAAACGCTCGAGCCTCTCGGCGGTGGCAGCGGGAGCACGGGTGAACCTGGAGCGCGCCGTGCCCGTGACGGGCCGGCTCGGCGGTCACATCGTGCAGGGCCACGTCGACGGCGTGGCGACGTTGCTCTCCCGTACGCCAGGCGAGCGCAGCGACGAGCTGCGGTTCAGCCTTCCGCCTGAGCTGGCGCGGTACGTGGTGGAGAAGGGCTCCATCGCTGTGGACGGAGTGTCGCTGACCGTGGCAGGTGTGTCGTCCGACAGCTTCGTGGTGGCGCTGATTCCTACGACCTTGTCGCACACCACACTCGGTTTGCGGGAGGCGGGGGATACCGTGAACCTGGAGGCTGATGTCGTCGCGAAGTATGTGGAACGGCTTGCTGCCGGGTATGTCGGTGGTGACCGCCCCGCTGGCGCGGTGACCGTCGGCGAGGAGGCCAGAGCCCGGTGAGCGGGGCAGAAAACGGTGGTCCGGTGAACGGTGGGTCGATGAACGGACAAGAATCCCCGCAGGAGGCGGCGCCCGGCACCGCCGGTGGTGTCGCGAACTCGGCCGGAACTGAGCTGAGCGGCTTCGAGGCGATCGAGCGGGCAGTGGCCGACCTCCGCGCCGGTAAGCCCGTGGTGGTGGTCGACGACGAGGACCGCGAGAACGAGGGCGACCTGATCTTCGCGGCCGAGATGGCCACGCCGGAGCTCGTGTCGTTCATGGTGCGCTACACCTCCGGCTACATCTGCGTGGCGCTCACCGAGCAGGAGTGCGACCGCCTCGACCTGCCTCCGATGCACCACTCCAACGGCGACAACTTCCGCACCGCGTTCACTGTGACGGTGGATGCCAAGGCCGGGATCACCACCGGGATCTCGGCCACCGACCGGGCTCACACCATCCGGCTGCTGGCCGACCCGGCCGCGGGCCCCGCCGACCTGGTGCGTCCCGGTCACGTACTGCCGCTGCGGGCCCGTGAGGGCGGCGTGCTGCGCCGAGCCGGGCACACCGAGGCTGCCGTGGACCTCGCTCGGCTCGCCGGGCTCTCCCCCGCGGGCGCACTGTGCGAGATCGTGTCGCAGAAGAACGAGGGCGACATGGCGCGCGGCGACGAGCTGCGCGTGTTCGCCGACGACCACGACCTCACGCTGATCACGATCTGCGACCTGATCGCCTACCGTCGCCGCTTCGAGAAGCACGTGGTGCGCGTGGCGCAGGCTCGCATCCCCACCGCGCACGGCGACTTCATCGCGTACGGCTACGACTCGCTGCTCGACGGGATCGAGCACATCGCGATGGTGCGCGGCGACGTGGGCACGCCGGAGAGCAGCGGGGAGGACGTGCTGGTACGGGTGCATTCCGAGTGCCTCACCGGCGACGTGCTGGGCTCGATGCGCTGCGACTGCGGCCCGCAGCTCGACGCGGCGCTGGCCGCCGTGGCCGCGGAGGGCCGGGGCGTGGTGCTCTACATGCGCGGGCACGAAGGCCGGGGGATCGGCCTGTTGCACAAGCTGCAGGCCTACCAGCTGCAGGAGGCCGGAGCCGACACCGTGGACGCCAACCTGGCGCTCGGCCTGCCGGCCGACGCACGGGACTACGGCATCGGCGCGCAGATCCTGGCCGACCTCGGCATCACGTCGATGCGGCTGCTCACCAACAACCCCGACAAGCGCGCTGGGCTCGAGGGCTACGGCCTGACCATCATCGGCCGCGTGCCGTTGCCGGTGCGGGCGAGCCGCGAGAACCTGCGCTACCTGCGCACGAAGCGCGATCGGATGGGCCACGACCTGCCCGGTCTCGACGAGGTGGCCCCGCCCGTGACGGCGGACGGGACAGGCACGTGAACGAGGTGGACACGAGATGAGCGGCGAGGGACGGCCTGCCCACCAGGAGATCCCGGACGCCTCCCGGCTGCGGTTGGCCGTGGCCGCGACCACCTGGCACGCCGACATCGTGGACACGCTCCTGGAACGGGCGTTGGAGATCGCGCAGAAGGCCGGGGTGGAGAGCCCGACGGTGGTGCGGGTGCCGGGCACCGTGGAACTGCCCGTGGTGTGCCAGGAGCTCGCCACCAACCACGACGCGGTGGTGGCGCTCGGAGCGGTGATCCGTGGCGGCACACCGCACTTCGAGTACGTCTGTGACGCCGTGACCGCCGGGCTCACGCGTGTGGCGCTCGACGAGCGCACCCCCGTGGGCAACGGCGTGCTCACCTGCGACACCAGAGCCCAAGCGGTGGACCGCTCCGGCGCCCCCGGGTCGGTCGAGGACAAGGGCGCGGAGGCGTGCCTCGCCGCGTTGCACACCGCGGTGGCGCTGCGTGAGCTACGGGGCCGGCGATGAGCGAGCCCGGCCGCACCCCGGCGCCTGCCGCCCCGGCGGCTGCCGCCTCCGGCGCTGCGGCCCGTCGCGAGCCTGATGGGGCTGAGGCGACCACCGCCCCTGACGCACCTGCCGCACCCCCTGAGCGGGACGTCGACGGGTCGACCCGCGGCCCACGCACGGGTGCGGCGGCCGATTCCTCATCCGGTCGCGGTGCGGTCGCGGCCGGCCGCGCAGCCGAGCCCGGTGAGACCGTGGTGGTGCGACCCCGCAAGGTGATGATCGCCGCATGGGTGGGCGCTGTGGCGGTGGTGGTGCTCTTCACGGTGGTGGCGGTTGTTCTGCGCGCCAGCGAGACCGGCGTGTACTTCCGGTTCGCCGACCAGGCGGCCCTCGTGGTGCTGGGGCTCCTGATCGCGGGCGGCGTGCTCCTGCTCGCCCGGCCGCGCGTGCGCGCCGACGCCGAGGGCATCGAGGTGCGCAACATCCTGACGACCCAGCGACTGTCCTGGCAGGTCGTGCGCCGCGTGGCATTCCCCGACGGCGCGTCGTGGGCGCGGCTGGACCTGCCCGACGACGAGTACCTGCCGGTGCTGGCCATCCAGGCCGTGGACGGGTATCGGGCCGTTGAGGGAATTGCCCGCTTGCGGGCCCTGCACTCCGCCGCTCGCGCATCCTGATCCGGCCCGCGCCTGGTTGGCGGGGCCGTCGTGCGCAACGGTGCGATGTAAGTGCGGTTCGTCGGAGAGCGTGGATGGACGCACGTACCATCGGGGCCGTGCTTCGTGCTCGTGATCATGTCGACCGGGAACCGTTCGGCGAGGAAAGTGTGCGCCTCGGCGACATCGTGCTCCGCAACCGACTGGTCACCTCGTCCAGCCTGCTCGGCTACGGGGTGTCCAACAGCCGGCTCGTGCCCTACGGCATGAGCCCGGTGTCGCTGTTCGTGCCGCTGGCGGAGTTCGGGGCGGTGACCACCAGGACGCTGACCGTCCAGGCGCGGGAGGGTCATTTCACGACGCGCGACGAGTACGCGTTGAGTGAGCTCCCCGACCTGCTGAAGCGGTACGGAAAGGTGCTGCGCGGCACCGACGCCGGCTGGGTGAACGCGTTCGGCTGGTGCAACGTCGGGATCGACGCCTACCTGCGCGACTACTACCCGCGCACCCGCGACCAGCGGGTGATCATCTCTCTGGGCGGATTCTCCGCCGAGGAGTTCGTGACACTCGTGGACCGGGTGAACGCCGCCGTGCCGGCCGGGGACATCGCCGCGGTGGAGTTCAACGTGTCCTGCCACAACGTCAACTTCGACTTCTCCACGATCCTGCAGGACGTGCTGGACGAGGCGGTGCCCCGCAGCAACCACCCTGTGATCCTCAAGCTCTCGCCCGACTACGACTACCTGCGCAACGCGGAGCAGGCGGCGAAGGCAGGCGTGTCGGCACTGACAGCCATCAACACCGTGAAGGCGCTGCGGCTGGACCCCCGAACGGGCGAGCCCTGGCTGTCGAACCGTTACGGAGGCCTCTCCGGGCGGGCGATCAAGCCGATCGGGCTGCGCGTGGTGAGCGAGCTGCGCGAGGCCGGGGTGACGCTGCCGATCATCGCGACCGGCGGGATACGCACGGTGGACGACTGCCGCGAGTACTTCTGGGCCGGTGCCGACGCGGTGAGCCTCGGCAGTGCGACCTGGCTCGCGAGCTACCCCGGCTACGCGCTCGCCCCGTTGCGTGCTCTGCACGTTCGGCGCGTACTGAAAGCCGTTCGGCGCTACGGAGTGCTTCCGACCCGCTCCGCTCTGTCGCGCTGAGCGACGATCTTCATCCGAACGGGATGGGCGGTACGCCGCGTGGCGGCACTGCTCACGGCTGAGTGGAAGCGCGACACGGCACGATGAACGCAGCAGGATGAGATCCGGCACGACGAGCCGCCCACGGCACTCCCAGCAGGCCACGACGGACAGGGCACGATGACGGTGGAGGGCGGGAACCAGCTGGATCGCGTGCGGGCGGCGGATCGCCGGCCGCGCGTGGTGCTCCTCGACGTCTTCGAGACGATGCTGCAGGTGGAGGCGCTGCGCTCGCGCTTCGTGGACGTGGGTCGCCCCGATCACGAGTGGGAGCTGTTCTTCACTCGCACCGTGCGGGACGGGATGGCCCTCACGCTGGCCGGCGGCGTGCGTCCGTTCGCCGAAGTGGCCAGGGCGGCCCTGCGCACCACCACGCAGCACACCCTTTCGGATGAAGCGCTCGACCACGTGCTGGCAGGCTTCGGCGAGCTGCCTCCTCACCCGGACGTGGAGCCCGCGCTGCGGGCGTTGGCACGGGCGCGGATCCCGGCCTACGCCTTCACCCAGGGCGGGGCGGAGGTGGCGTCGGACGCCTTGGATCGTGCAGGGCTGCGCACGTACCTGCGGGGGGTGCTCTCCGCCGAGGAGATCCGCTCCTTCAAGCCGCCTGCGCGCGTGTACAACTGGGCGTGCCAGCAGGTGGACGCTCCCGGCGACCGGGTGGCGCTGGTGGCCGTGCACTCCTGGGACGTGCACGGGGCCGTGCGGGCCGGGCTCGTGGGCGGCTTCGCGAGCAGGCTCGAGGGCGCGGTGCCCGACGTGGTGGCTCGCCCGCACGTGGTGGGCAAGGATCTCGAGCAGGTGGCCGACCGGCTCATCGCTCTGCCGGCCTGACCTGCCGGAAAGCATCTCAGGCGCCCAGGCGCCGGGCGCTGCCGGCGCCGAGCCCGCCGAGGCCGAGATCGGCCCGCTCGCCCGCCCTGGCCCCGGCGGCGAATCCGGAGCCGGAGAGCACGCTGCGCCGGGCGGAGGCCAGCCGAGGGAAGGCGGCGGCGTAGGCGCGGTCGACCTGTTCACGTCGGTCGGCCAGCACCAGCGCGACGGACGGGCCGCCCGCCCCGGTGTCGGGTCGGGCGGCGCCCGCGGCACGCGCCTCGGCGTCGGTCAGCCTCCGATGCACCTCGACCGCGAACCCGTGGAGCCACGAGCGCCGGTAGGCGGCCACGGACTCACCGCGTGCCTCCGGTCGCACCCGTACGAGCTGAGTGCTGGCCTGCAACTGCAGTGACGTGTAGAGCAGTTCGACGCGCTGCCGATCCGATTCGTGACCGAAGACGGTGACCGCGGCGACCGTGCCGCCCCGTGCCCCGTGGAGCACCCAGCGGCACCCGAGGGCGGTGGCCGTCCAGCCGAGGAGTCTGGCCTTGCCCGCGCTGTAGGGATCCTCCATCGCGACGCGGTGCGGGCCGATGCGGTCGCTGCCGGGCCGCGCGACGGCGAGCAGCGCGGCGTCGACGCCGTGGCGGGCCATCAGCTCCATCGCCTTGGCCGTGTAGGTCTCGGCCTCGGCCGCCGTGGCCGCACGCTCCGCCTTCGCGAGCAGCTTGCGGATCGTGTCGAGCTTGTCGAGCCCCATCGGATCCCCCCCGATCGTTCGAACGCGTGTTCGTATCGAGGGCAAGTCCTATCACGGGTGGCCGACAGATCCGCCTACACCACACGCAGGACGCGCCGAGCGGGCGGTCCGATCACGGCGTGTCGGGGTGCGGTTCTACCCTGGTGGGGCCATGGCCGATCCCGCCACTTACCGTCCGGCCCCCGGTTCCATCCCGGAGGCCCCTGGGGTGTACCGCTTCTCCGACCAGCACGGCCGGGTGATCTACGTCGGCAAGGCGAAGAGCCTGCGCCAGCGGCTCAACTCCTACTTCGCCGACCTCGCCGGCCTGCACCCGCGCACCCGGCAGATGGTCACCACCGCGACGCGCGTGGAGTGGACCGTCGTCGCCACCGAGGTCGAGGCGCTCCAGCTCGAATACAACTGGATCAAGGAGTTCGACCCTCGGTTCAACGTCCGCTATCGCGACGACAAGACCTACCCGGTGCTCGCCGTCACGATGAACGAGGAGTTCCCGCGGCTGCACGTCTACCGCGGCCCACGGCGCAAGGGCGTGCGCTACTTCGGCCCGTTCGCCCACGCGTGGGCCATCCGGGAGACGCTCGACCTGCTCCTTCGCGTGTTCCCGGCCCGCACCTGCAGCGCCGGGGTGTTCAAGCGCCACGGCCAGATCCAGCGGCCCTGCTTGCTGGGCTACATCGACAAGTGCTCCGCGCCCTGCGTCGGGCGGGTCGACGCCGAAGAACACCGTGACATCGTCGAGGACTTCTGCGACTTCCTCTCCGGCCGCACCGACCACCTCGTCCGCCAGCTCGAACGCAAGATGGCCGAGGCGTCGGAGAGCCTGGAGTTCGAGCGAGCGGCGCGGCTGCGCGACGACATCGGAGCGCTGCGGCGCGCCATGGAGCGCCAGGCCGTGGTGCTGGGCGACGGCACCGACGCCGACGTCGTCGCGTTCGCACAGGACGAGCTCGAGGCCGCCGTCCAGGTCTTCCACGTGCGCGGCGGCCGGGTCCGTGGCCAGCGCGGATGGGTGATCGACAAGGTGGAGCCCACCGACACGGCCGAGCTGGTCGAGCGCTTCCTCACCCAGTTCTACGGCGAGCAGGCGGCGCTGGCCGGCTCCGCCGACGACGCCCAGCAGCCCGTTCCGAAGGAGATCCTCGTCCCGGAGCTCCCGGGCGAGCTCACCACGATCGTCGACTGGCTCTCGCGCCTGCGCGGATCGCGGGTGCAGGTGCGCGTGCCGCACCGTGGCGACAAGCGTGCGCTCGCCGAAACCGTGGCCCGCAACGCCGCCGAGGCGTTCACCCAGCACAAGCTGCGCCGGGCCGGTGACCTCACGGCGCGCTCGGCGGCGCTGCAGGAGATCCAGGACGCCCTCGGGCTCGACAGCGCTCCACTGCGTATCGAGTGCGTCGACGTCAGCCACGTGCAGGGCAGCAACGTCGTCGCATCGCTCGTCGTCTTCGAGGACGGCCTCGCCCGCAAGTCCGACTACCGCCGCTTCGAGGTCCGCGGGGGCGCGGAGGGCGGGGACGTCGCCGCCATCGCGGAAGTGGTACGGCGGCGGTTCCGGCGTCACCTGTCCGAGAACGGAACCGGCACCGAAAGTGGTACCGGCGGCACCGAGGGTAACGCCGGGCAGGCTCAGGGCGAGGCCACCGGTATCGCTTCCCCGAATGCCACCCTGACACGACCCGGCATCGACCCCGAGACGGGTCGGCCGCGCCGATTCGCGTACCCGCCGAACCTGCTCGTGGTCGACGGCGGTCAGCCGCAGGTCGAGGCTGCGGCCGACGTGCTCGCCGACCTCGGGGTCACCGACGTGGCCGTGTGCGGCCTGGCCAAGCGCCTCGAAGAGGTGTGGTTGCCCGCCGATCCCGACCCGGTGATCATGTCCCGCACCAGCGAGGGTCTCTACCTCCTGCAGCGGCTGCGCGACGAGGCTCACCGATTCGCCATCACCTACCACCGTCAGCGTCGTTCGAAGAGCATGGTCAGCTCCGAGCTGGACGCAATTCCCGGACTGGGCCCCGCCCGCCGCGCCGCGCTCCTCAAGCACTTCGGGTCGCTGCGCAAGCTCAAGGCCGCCGACGCCGATGCCATCGCGGCGCTGCCCGGTTTCGGCCCGCGCATCGCCGCGGCCGTGCTGGCCGCGCTGCACGGGCCCGACCGGCCGGATTCGCCGGACCAGGCCGAACGGCCCGACGCGGCATCCGCCGACCAGACGGATGCGGGGGTGCCTGCGTCATGACGTCACCATCGCCCGCGCCAGGCGGCATCGAGGTCGCGCTGGTCAGCGGGCTCTCGGGAGCGGGGCGGAGCACCGCGGCCAAGGTGCTCGAGGACCTCGGCTGGTTCGTGGTCGACAACCTGCCGCCCGAGCTGATCGCCACGATGGTCGACCTCGGTGCGCGGGCCCGCGGCGAGATCACGCGGATCGCCGTGGTCATGGACGTCCGCAGCCGCGCGTTCACCGCCGACCTCGGCGCCGTGATCAAGGATCTCGACGCCCGCGGTTACAAGCCGCGCCTGCTGTTCCTCGAGGCGACCGACGCGGTGCTCGTGCGCCGGTTCGAGCAGGTCCGCCGCAGCCATCCGCTGCAGGGCGACGGCAGGCTCGTGGACGGGATCGCCGCCGAGCGCGAGCTGCTGCGCCCGCTCCGGGAGAACGCCGATCTGGTCGTCGACACCTCGACCGTGGCCGTTCCGCAGCTGCGCGCGACACTCGAAAGAGCGTTCGGTTCGGAGTCTGCGCAGGTCACACGTGTCACTTTGGTGTCGTTCGGCTACAAGTACGGTCTGCCGATGGACTCCGACCTGGTGGTTGACGTCCGGTTCCTGCCGAACCCGTTCTGGATCCCGGAGCTGCGCGACCAGACGGGCCGCGACGAGCCGGTCCGTGACTACGTGCTGAGCCAGGACGGCGCCGACGAGTTCATCACCCGCTACCTCGAGCTGCTGCGGCTGGTCGGCGCCGGGTACCGCCGTGAGGGCAAGCGCTACCTGACGGTCTCGGTCGGCTGCACGGGCGGCAAGCACCGCAGCGTCGCGATCAGCGAGGAGCTCGCCCGCCGGCTGGAGGGCGCCGAGGGCGTCACGGTGAACGTCGCCCATCGCGACCTGGGGCGAGAGTGAGCGCCGGACCGGCGGCTGTGGCACTCGGCGGGGGTCATGGCCTGCACGCCACCCTGTCCGCGCTGCGTCGCCTCGCCGACATGGGCGGCGTGGCGGACAACGTCACGGCGGTCGTCACCGTGGCCGACGACGGCGGGTCCTCGGGGCGTCTGCGCCGCGAGCTCGGCCTCCTCCCGCCCGGCGACCTGCGAATGGCACTCACCGCCCTCGCGGCGGAGGACGGTGCCGCGAACCGGTGGGCGGATCTCGTGCAGCACCGTTTCGGCGGCACCGGCGCGCTCGCCGGGCACGCGGTTGGCAACCTCCTGCTGGCCGGTCTCATGGATGTCCTCGGCGACCCGGTGGCCGCCCTCGACGAGGTGGGTGCGCTGCTGGGGTTGCGAGGCCGGGTGCTGCCGATGAGCTGCGAGCCGCTCGACATCGAGGCCGAGGTCACGGGCCTCGGCGTGCAGCCTGCCCAGCCCCACCGCATCCGTGGGCAGGTGGCCGTGGCGTCCACGCCGGGGCGGGTCCGGCGGGTGTGGTTGCGACCGGAGCGGCCACGTGCGTGCCCCGAGGCGGTCGAGGCCGTGCGCACCGCTGACGTACTGCTCCTGGGACCGGGCTCGTGGTTCACCAGCGTGCTTCCGCACCTGCTGGTGCCCGAGCTGCGGGACGCCGTCATCACCAGCAGTGCGCGCCGTGTCATCGTGCTCAACCTGGCTCCGGAGCCCGGAGAGACCGCCGGGTTCTCACCCGAACAGCACCTGGCCGTACTCTCCCAGCACGCCCCGGCGCTGCGGGTCGACGCGGTGATCGCCGACGTCGCCGCGGTGCCGGTACCTGAACGGTTGTACCGGGCGGCGGCGGTGATGCTCTCCCCGGGCGGTCGGGTCCACCTGGCCCCGGTCGCCGCCGCTGACCCGACGGTGCCGCGCCACGACCCCGTGTCGCTCGCATCCGCGCTCGGCGCCGTGCTGGCCGAGCTCGAGTCGTTATCGGCCTCGCCCGATGCGGTGCGCGTGCCGTCGGCAACGGACGCCGCCGAGAGGAGGAGAACGTGAACGTGGTTTGCGCTCCCGTGCCCCATCCCGCCAGGAGGTCCACATGGCGATGACCGCGTTGGTCAAGGACGAGCTGAGCAGGCTCGTCGTCACGAAGCCGTGCTGCCGTCGGGCGGAGGTGGCGGCACTGCTGCGGTTCGCCGGTGGCCTGCACATCGTCGGTGGCCGGGTCGTCGTCGAGGCCGAGGTCGACACCGGTTCGGTGGCGCGCAGGCTGCGCCGTGAGATCCACGAGCTGTACGGGCACACCTGCGAGGCGCACGTGATCACCGCGGGTGGTCTGCGCCGTGGCGCGCGCTACGTGCTGCGCGTGGTGCGCGACGGCGAGGGGCTGGCCCGCCAGACCGGCCTGCTGGACGCCCGCGGCCGCCCCGTGCGCGGGTTGCCGCCGCCCGTCGTCTCCGGTGGCCTGTGCGATGCGGAAGCGGCGTGGCGCGGGGCGTTCCTCGCGCACGGTTCGCTCACCGAGCCCGGACGCAGCTCCGCCCTCGAGGTCACCTGCCCCGGCCAGGAGGCGGCCATGGCGCTGGTCGGCGCTGCGCGCCGGCTCGGGGTCACCGCGAAGTGGCGGGAGGTCCGCGGTGCCGACCGCGTCGTGGTCCGCGACGGTGACGCGATCGGGGCCCTGCTCACGCGCATGGGCGCGCACGAGAGCGTGATGGCGTGGGAGGAGCGGCGGATGCGCCGTGAGGTCCGCGCCACAGCCAACCGCCTCGCCAACTTCGACGACGCCAACCTGCGCCGTTCGGCCAGGGCGGCGGTCGCGGCCGCGGCGAGGGTGGCGCGCGCGCTGGAGATCCTCGGCGACGACGTGCCGCAGCACCTCCTCGCCGCGGGCAGGCTGCGAGCGGAGCACACACAGGCGTCGCTGGAGGAGCTGGGGCAGCTTGCCGATCCGCCGATGACCAAGGACGCCGTGGCCGGTCGCATCCGCAGGCTCCTGCACATGGCCGACAAGCGCGCGGCCGACCTCGGCATCCCGGACACCGAGTCGGCTGTCACGGCGGACATGTTGGAAGAGGCCTGAGCCCACCGGGTGATGTGCGAACATGCGAACGATGGCACCCGGGTGACGTGGTCGTCACCCGGAGTGTGAAGTGTGATCGACGGCCCGGTAAGTGAATCGATAAAGCCCCTAGGCCCGCCCGGCAGCGATCCGGACGATAGGGTTGACCTGGTCGAGCAGGCATTACTGGAGGAGGCGCGCACATGACCGTGCGGGTAGGCGTGAACGGATTCGGTCGAATCGGCCGCAACTTCTGGCGGGCCGTCGATGCGCAGCGCGTTGCCGGCACCAGCGAGATCGAGATCGTGGCGGTCAACGACATCACCGACAACGCCACCCTCGCGGGGCTGCTCAAGTTCGACTCGATCCTGGGCCGGCTGCCCTACGGGGTCACCTCGACCGACGACGAGATCATCGTCGACGGGAAGGGCTTCAAGGGCCTCGCGGTCCGCGACCCCGCGGAGCTGCCCTGGAAGGACCTCGGTGTCGACGTCGTCATCGAGTCGACCGGCCTGTTCACCAAGCGCGAGGCGGCCGCCAAGCACATCGACGCGGGCGCGAAGAAGGTCATCATCTCCGCGCCGGCCACCGGTGAGGACCTCACCGTGGTGATGGGCGTCAACCACGCCGAGTACGACGGTTCGCAGACCATCATCTCCAACGCCTCCTGCACCACGAACTGCCTCGCGCCGCTGGCGAAGGTGATCGACGACGCGTTCGGGATCGAGAAGGGTCTGATGACCACGATCCACGCGTACACGCAGGACCAGAACCTGCAGGACGGCCCGCACAAGGACAAGCGCCGCGCCCGCGCGGCCGCTCTCAACGTGGTGCCCACCTCCACCGGCGCCGCCAAGGCGATCGGCCTCGTCCTGCCGCACCTGAACGGCAGGCTGGACGGCTACTCGCTGCGCGTCCCGATCCCGACCGGCTCGATCACCGACCTCACGGTCGAGCTGCGCGAGGAGGCGACGATCGACCAGATCAACGCCGCCTACCGTGCCGCGTCGGAGAGCGGCCCGCTGAAGGGCTACCTGCGCTACAGCGACGACCCGATCGTCTCCTCCGACATCGTGTCCGATCCGGCGTCCTGCATCTACGACGCGCCGCTGACCAAGGTCATCGGCAACCAGGTCAAGGTCTTCGGCTGGTACGACAACGAGTGGGGCTACTCCAACCGCCTCGTCGACATCACCGCGCTGGTGGCGTCGAAGCTGTGAAGACCCTGGACGACCTCGTCGCCGAGCTGGACGAGGACCTGTTCGGCCGCCGGGTGCTCGTCCGCGCCGATCTGAACGTGCCCCTCGACGGTTCGAGGATCACCGACGACGGGCGCATCCGGGCCTCGGTCCCCACGCTGAAGCGGCTGCTCGACACCGGAACCCGGGTGGTGGTGGCCGCGCACCTGGGGCGCCCGAAGGGTGCGCCCGACCCTGCGTTCTCCTTGGGGCCGGTCGCCGAGCGGCTCGGCGAGCTCCTCGGCGTGCAGGTCCCGCTGGCCGACCTCGGTGACGAGGCCCGGTTCACGGTCGACGCGCTCCCCGAGGGCGGCATCGCGCTGCTCGAGAACATCCGGTTCGACCCGCGCGAGACGTCGAAGAACGACGACGACCGCGCGGCGCTGGCCCGTGAGCTCGCCGCGCTGGTGGGGCCCGAGGGCGTCTTCGTGTCCGACGGGTTCGGCGTGGTGCACCGCAAGCAGGCCTCGGTGTACGACGTGGCGCTCGACCTCCCGTCCTTCGCGGGTGACCTCGTGCTCGCGGAGGTCGAGGTCCTGCGCAGGCTCACCGAGACGCCGAAGCGTCCGTACGTGGTGGTGCTCGGCGGTTCCAAGGTCTCCGACAAGCTCGCGGTGATCGAGGCGCTGCTGCCGAAGGTCGACGCGCTGCTGGTCGGTGGCGGGATGTGCTACACGTTCCTGGCCGCCCACGGATACGGCGTCGGCGACTCACTGCTGGAGCGCGACCAGATCGGCACCTGCCGCAGGCTCCTCGAGTCCGGCAAGATCGTCCTGCCCACGGACGTGGTGGTGGCCGACGACTTCTCGGCCGAGGCGAACACGCGCACCGTCGCGGCCGACGCCATCCCCGACGCCTGGAAGGGGCTCGACATCGGCCCCGACTCGGTCTCGGCGTTCCGCGAGGTCATCGACGGAACGGCCACCGTGTTCTGGAACGGGCCCATGGGCGTGTTCGAGCTCGCGCCGTTCGCCGAGGGCACGCGGGGGGTCGCGCAGGCGATCCTCGACGCCTCGTCGTCCGACGGGGCGTTCAGTGTGGTCGGCGGTGGCGATTCCGCCGCCGCCGTGCGGGCGCTGGGCCTACCCGAGGACGGCTTCTCCCACATCTCGACCGGCGGCGGGGCGTCGCTGGAGTACCTGGAGGGCAAGTCCCTCCCCGGGCTCGCAGTACTGGAGCAGTAGATGGCACGAAGCATCGACGACCGCTCCGCCGGCGCCGGGCGCAAGCCGCTCATCGCCGGCAACTGGAAGATGCACTGCAACCACCTCGAGGCGATCGCGCTGGTTCAGAAGCTCGCGTTCGCGCTTCCGGAGAAGTACTACGACAAGGTCGAGGTGGCGGTGTTGGCGCCCTTCACCGACATCCGAAGTGTCCAGACGTTGATCGATGGCGACAAGCTGCTGATGGTGCACGGCGCGCAGGACCTCTCCCCGTACGAATCGGGGGCCTACACCGGCGACGTGTCCGGCCGTATGCTCGCGAAGCTGGGCTGCCGGTACGTCGTCGTCGGGCATTCGGAGCGACGGCAGATCCACGGCGAGGACGACGCCCTCGTCAACGCCAAGGTGCGTGCCGCGGTGCGTCATGGGATCGTCCCGATCCTGTGTGTGGGGGAGGGTCTCGAGGTCCGCGAACAGGGCAACCACGTCGGCTACTGCTCCCGGCAGGTCACCGCCGCCCTGGAGAAGGTGGAGAGCCAGCACGCCCAGACACTGGTGATCGCCTACGAGCCGGTGTGGGCGATCGGCACCGGCCGTGTCGCGAGCGCGGCCGACGCGCAGGAGGTCTGTGCGTCCATCCGGGAGACGGTGGCGGCAAAGTACGGCCCGTCGATCGCCGCGAGCGTGCGGGTGCTCTACGGCGGCTCGGTGAAGTCGAAGAACGTCGGTGAGCTCGTGGCCGCGCCCGATGTGGACGGCGCGCTCGTCGGTGGCGCGAGCCTGGATGCCGAGGAGTTCGCGCAGCTGTGTGCGATCGCGGCCGGTGGCCCGCTGCCGTAAGATCATCGGCGCCCGCCGGTCTCAGGTGAGCGTTGAGCGGTGAGGCCCGGCCACAGCCGATGGACGGTGTGACCCGCGTCAACCTGCAGATTAGGGCCGGGTACCCTCGGTTTCCGAGCGGTGGGATGCGCCGTACCCGGCAGTCCGCCCGACCAGAATGAGGATGGGATGCAACTCGCCCTTCAGATCGTGCTGATCCTCTCCAGCGTGGTGCTGGTGTTGCTGATCTTGCTGCACCGCGGCCGCGGAGGCGGCCTGTCGAGCCTGTTCGGCGGGGGCGTGCAGTCCAGCCTTTCCGGGTCGAGCGTGGTGGAGAAGAACCTCGACCGGCTCACCTTGTTCGTGGGTGCGATCTGGGTGATCGCCATCATCGGCACCGGTCTACTCGTGAAGCTCGGGGTCTGAGGAGGTATGGCCATGGCTGGCGGCAACGCGATCCGGGGCACCCGCGTGGGTGCCGGTCCGATGGGTGAGTCGGAGCGGGGAGAGACCGCACCGCGTTCGCGTATCTCGTACTTCTGCTCGAACGGGCACATCACCACCCCGTCCTTCGCTTCCGAGGCTGACATTCCCGATTCGTGGGACTGCCCGCGCTGCGGGCTTCCTGCTGGTCGCGACGGTGAGAACCCGCCCGCGCCGCCGCGCACGGAGCCGTACAAGACACACCTCGCGTACGTCAAGGAGCGGCGCAGCGACGCTGACGGCGCCGCAATCCTCGAGGAAGCACTCGGCAGGCTGCGGGCGTCGCGCGAGCTGTAGCGGTCAGAGCTGTAGCGGTCAGGGACCGCTGTCCGGGCTCACCGGAGGGCCCCGAGCTGTTCGCCGAACGCCGTCACGAGGCGCGCCGCGGTGGTGCCGAGCGGCACCGCAGACGCCGCGATCGTGACGAGCCGGTCGCCACGCACGGTCGCGCCGAACACGCTGCCACCCTGGAACCGGCACACGAAGCCACCTCCGCCGGCGGACACGTCCGCCCGCGAGTTGTCCTCGCAGAGCCCGGCCACCGAGTCGAGCGTGTCGCTCGGGTCCGCGGCACCAGCCGGGGCGACGTCGACGGCGACGAAGGCAGGCCCGTCGCCTGCGTCGCCGGCCGGGGCGGCTCCGGACGGGTCGTACACGCACCGGGTGTCGCTGGCCGCGGTGGCGTCGGGGGTCCAGGTCAGGCCGGTGGTGGCAGCGAACGTCGCGGTGTCCAGCACGCACGCGGCGGGCGGGGCGGGCGGCGGCGCAGAGGGCAGAGCATCGGGCGGGGCGGGCTCGGAGGTGCCGGTACAGCCGGCGAGTAGCGCCGCAGCGGCCAGCAGGGGCAGGGCGCGGGTCAGCATTGCCCGCCGGCCTCGTCGTTCGTCCGCCATCCCCGAACCTTCCCATGCCGCATGCGGCATGGTGGCAGCGCCGTCCCCTGGTGGTCGTGGCTAACCTCGGACGTCATGACGCGGTGGACGCTGCCCCCCGACCGGATCCCCGACGCATGGTTCAACGTCGTCCCGCACCTCCCGGCTCCGCCGCAACCGCCGTTGCATCCCGTGACGCGGGAGCCGGTCGGTCCGGACGATCTCGCGCCGCTCTTTCCGATGGCGCTGATCGGTCAGGAGGTGTCGGTGGATCCGTGGATCGACGTGCCTGGCGA
>DASYES010000156.1:0-2648 GCA_036498885.1 Pseudonocardia sp. | reverse complement strand
GGCGTCCTCGCCCACGGCGACCAGCTCACGCGCCCAGGCCAGCAGGTCGTCGTCCACACGGCCGGCCAACGACAGCAGCAGGTCGTGCGTCGTCTCCGGTGACGTCTCGTGCTCCACTCGGCCTCCCTCCCGTACGCCGGTCCGAGCCGACTGCCATGCGACGCCCTGGCACCGCCGAGTGTCAGTCCTCGCCCGTCACGCGCCGGTTGGTCACGCCCCCACGAGCGCGGACGGGCAGTGCCACAGCGACGCCGACCCAATGATGGCGGCCTGGTGGTATGCCGGTGGCTCTCCGTGCGGCGGGAGCACCTCCACGCACGGTGTGCGGTCGCTGTGTGCCCGCAGCACACGCTGAAGGGTTCCGGTGAGAACCCACGGCCGTTCGCCGCCGGACACGATGACGACACGCTGCCTGCCACGACCGCCTGTGCGCCATGCGTGGCGCAGCTCCACGCAGCCGGGGTGGCCGCGGACCACGGCGAGCACGCTCAGCGCGGCCTGGTCCGGCCCGTCAGGAGCCTCGAAGGCGACGAAGAGATCGTCGGGGGCGTTGGCGGGGAGCACGGCGTCGAGCAGACGGCGTGCGGCCCCCCACTCACCGACGGCGGCGCCGAGCATGTCGCGCTCGTCATCGGTGAGACCCACCCGGTGGCGCAGCAGTTCTCGCGGGAGGGTGGCGCTCAACGCGGACCGGCCGCTGTCGGCGAGCCAGTCGCGCATCCGCCACAGCAGGTCGTCTGGCAGCCTTCCGGCCAGCCGGACCAGGAGGTCGTGGCACGCCTGGTCGGCCGCGCTCACGGACCTGACACCTCGACGACCAGCTCCACCTCGACCGGAACGCCCAGTGGCAGCTCGGCCACGCCCACGGCGGACCGTGCATGCCGGCCCGCGTCACCGAAGATCTCGCCGAGCACGTCGGACGCCCCGTTGATGACGCCGGGCTGCCCGGTGAACCCGGGGGCGGAGGCCACGAACCCGACGACCTTCACCACCCCGGTGACGGCGTCGATCCCCACCAGGGCGTCCACGGCCGCGAGGGCGTTGAGTGCGCAGATCCGGGCGAGGCGGTAGGCCTCGTCGGGGTCGATCTGCGCGCCGACCTTGCCGATGCCCGCCGGCTTGCCGTCGACGAAGGGCACCTGGCCCGAGGTGAACACCAGCGAGCCGGCGCGGCGTGCCGGGATGTAGGACCCGGCCGGAGCTGCGACGGACGGGAGCGCGATGTCGAGCTCGCGCAGACGATCGGTGGTGGTCGCCATGTCGTCAGCCCCTCACCGGTCGCTTGAACCAGGCGACGAGCTGCTCGGGGCTGGCGCCGGTGGTGACGGCCACCAGCTCCCAGCCCTCCCGGCCGAAGTTGTTGAGGATCGCCTGCGTGCTGTGGATCAGCACCGGAGCGGTGAGGTATTCCCATGTCGTGACCGAGGACCCTGGGCTGCTCATGAATGGTCACTGTAGCCAGCGCCTCATCCCGTTCGAGCGGCCGGGCGGACGCAGGCTCCGTAACCTGACAGACGTGACGTCCTCCCACTGGCCCGCTGCGCTCTCGGCGGCCCGCCTGCACGTCGTCTCCGGGAAGGGAGGCACGGGCAAGACCACGGTGGCGGCCGCTCTGGCTCTGGCGCTGGCGAGCGGTGGCCGGCGCACGCTGGTCATCGAGGTGGAGGGGCGCCAAGGCATCGCCCAGCTGTTCGACACGCCCCCGCTGCCCTACGAGGAGCGCAAGATCGCGGTGGCACCCGGCGGCGGGGAGGTCAGGGCGCTCGCGGTGGATGCCGAGGCGGCGCTCCTGGAGTACTTCGAGCTGTTCTACCGGCTGGGAATGGCCGGGCGCACGCTGCGCCGCATGGGTGCCATCGAGTTCGCCACCACGCTGGCCCCCGGCTTGCGCGACGTGCTGCTCACCGGCAAGGCGAAGGAGTGCGTGAACCGCCGCGGGCCCGACGGAAAGCCCGCATACGACGCGGTGGTGCTCGACGCCCCGCCCACGGGCCGGGTGGTGAGCTTCCTCGACGTCACCAAGGCGATGGCAGACCTCGCGAAGAGCGGGCCGATCCACAGCCAGGCCGCGGGTGTGGTGGAGGTGCTGCACTCGGACCTGACCGCGGTCCACCTGGTGACGCTTCTGGAGGACCTGCCGGTGACCGAGACGCTCGAGACCGTCGATGAGCTGTCCACTGCCGGCTTCCCGACGGGAGCGCTGATCGTCAACCGGGTACGGCCGCAGTGGCTGCCGGACCGTTCGGTGGCTGCCGCGGCGAACGGGCGCGTCGACGCCGAGCGCATCCGCGCCGGGTTGTCGACGGCCGGGCTCGACCTTCCCGCCGACGTGATCGACGGCCTGGTCGCGGAGACCGTCGACCATGCGGTACGGGTGCACGCCGAGGGTCTCGCCCTCGCGCGACTGGACGAGGGGCCACCGCTGCCCCGGCTCGAGCTGCCACAGCTCGTGGAGGGCGTCGACCTGGGCTCGATCTACGAGCTGGCGGAGACGCTCGTCGAGCAGGGCGTGTCGGTGCCTGCGCTGAGCGGAGCCGCCTCGTGAGCCCGCGTGTTCCTGATCCGCTGGACGTCGACGCGCTGCTCGACGACCGCGACACCCGCGTGATCGTCTGCTGCGGCTCCGGCGGCGTCGGCAAGACCACCAC
>DASYES010000155.1:0-2784 GCA_036498885.1 Pseudonocardia sp. | reverse complement strand
TTTTGGGGCTTTCACTGTCACACCCCCTTCGCATGATGGGGGCATGAGTTCGACGGCGCAGGTGCGTGAGGTGTTGCGGGAGGTGGCGGCGGGGTTCGACGCGTCGGTGATCACCGCGTCCGACGCGGTGGCGATCGCGGGCGAGTGCGCGGAGATCGAACGGCTGGCGTCGGGAATCCGGATGGCCGCGGCGGGGCGGGTGGCCGAGAGCGGCATGTGGAAGGCCAAGGGACACCGGTCCCCGGCGGACTGGCTGGCTGCCACGTCACGCTGCCCAGTGCGGGAGGCCGCCGCGGTCTTGGATACGGCCAAGCAGCTCCACGGCCTGCCCGCTACCGCCGCCGCGGTGCGCTCTGGGAATCTGACCCCGTCGCAGGCCGGCCAAGTCACCTCCGCCGCCGTGCTGGCGCCGCAGGCGGAGGCGGACTTGTTGTGGACCGCGGCGCACGCGTCGCACAAGGGCCTGCGTGACGCGGCGCAGAAGGTGCGGGCCGGCGCCGACGACCGCAACCGGGCCACGCTCGACGCCGCGATCCACGCGGCGCGGTACGTGCGAACCGGCGTCGACGAGGAGGGTGCGTTCCGGCTCGGCGTGCGCGGCACCACGACGGCCGGCGCCCGGTTCCTCGAACTGTTCAAGCCGTACCTGGAGAAGGTGTTCGTCGACGGCCGCAAGAACGGCAGCCGCGACGCGTTCGAAGCCCGGGCCTTCGACGCCCTATTCGCCATGGCCGAAGCCGCCCACGCCCGATCCGATGCTGGTGCTGGTGCTGGTGCTGGTGCTGGTGGGTCGTCGTTGCCGGGCGGCAGCAACACCAAAGTCATCGTCCGCATCGACTACAGCGCCCTCATCCGCGGCTACCCCGTCACCGGCGAGACCGTGGAGATCGCCGGCCTCGGCCCCGTGTCAGTCGACTGCGTCAAAGCAATGATGCAAGACGCGTTCCTCGCCGCCGTGGTCACCAAAGGCGTCGACGTCGCCAACGTCGTCCACTACGGGCGCAAGTTCACCGCGCACCAACGCACCGCGCTGGAAGCCGTCGTCGCCCAGGAATGCACCAACATCGCCTGCAACCAAACCGTCGCCCTCGAACTCGACCACGTCGACCCCTGGGCAAACACCCACGAAAGCCGCATCAGCTCCGCCGAATGGCTCTGCAAGCACGACCACGACCTCAAAACCCACCACGGCTACCGCCTCGAACCCGGCACCGGCCGCCGCCGCCTCCTCGCCCCCCGCGAACCAAACCCGCCACCCCGACCACCACCTCACGCCGTCGGTCGCGACCCCACCGTGGCTCGGCGTTGACCAGGGGCGGGAGGGGTTGGCCGACCGAGGCGCCACCGCGCCTCGGTATCGCAACCGGGCGCGCGGGATCGCATGCCCTCACAATCTCCGGGTGCGTCACCGTGGTCCCACGCCCGGCAGGTCCTCGCACGCTCCCGCAGGCCCCGCATGCCCCTCCACGCGCTCACACGCGATCGCGGCCCTGACCGACCGCGGCCATGTGCTGGCCGCGGGAGCCCAGCGCAGAAGACAGCGCTCCGACGACCGCGCCAGCCGACGCAAGCCAAGCCAAGCCAAGCCAAACCAAGCCGAGCTCGAGCGCGGCTGAACCCGCAGCAGTCCCGTCGACAGGGACCGACCACCACTCGGGTGGGCGGTTCACCTCGGCGGGGAGGCCGCACTCGATCCTTGACAACTGAAGAGAAGGGCCAGCGGCTGGAGGACCAGGGCCTCGCCCTCGCCGGCGGCGTTCGCTTCGACGTGCCCTCGCGGTCCTCGCCGGTGGTACTCGCCGCGGGCGAGGCGGGTCGTCAGGCGGGGGTGGGCTCGGGATCTCGGGGGAGGCCCAGGAGGCGTTCGCCGATGACGTTGCGTTGGACCTCGCTGGTGCCGCCGGCGATGGTGAGGCAGCGGTTGGCGAGGAAGCCGAACGTCCACTGGGCACCGTCGCCGTCGGTGCTGGCGCCCCACGGTCCGAGCAGGCTCAGGCCGAATTCCTGGGTGCGCTGGTCGTGCTCGGCGTTGAGCAGCTTGCGGATGCTGGCCTCGGGACCGGGCCTGGCGCCCGACACCGAGCGATGGGCGGTCCGGGCCCCGAGGACGGCGACCGCGTGCGACTCGGCCACGAGCGCGCCCAGTTCGTCCAGTGCGACGGGGTCGACGTCGGCGCCACGCCGCACGAGCTGCTCACGTTGCGCAGCCACGAGGACCAGGAGGCCCTCGATGCCGCCGCCGAAGGAGGAGCCGCTGCCCATCGCGACTCGTTCGTTGCCGAGGGTGGTGCGGGCGAGGGGCCAGCCGCCGTCGACCTCGCCGATCACGCAGTCGTCGGGGACGAAGACCTCGTCGAAGAAGACCTCGTTGAACATGGCGAGGCCGGTCATCTCCCGCAGGGGGCGGATATCGATGCCAGGGGTGTGCATGTCGACGATGAGGTAGGTGATGCCGAGGTGCTTCGGCGCATCGGGGTTGGTGCGGACGAGGCAGATGCCCCAGTCGGCCTCGGCGGCCATCGACGTCCACACCTTCTGGCCGGTGACCAGCCACCCGCCGTCGGTGCGGGTGGCGGCGGTGCGCAGGCCGGCCAGGTCGGAGCCGGCCTCGGGCTCGCTGAACAGCTGGCACCACGCGATCTCGCCCAACAACGTGGGCCGCACCCATCGCTCCTGCTGTTCCACGGTGCCGTGGGCCACGATCGTCGGCGCGGCCCACGCCCCCACCGCCAGGTGCGGCACCCGCACCCGGGCCTTGCGTAGCTCCTCGGCGATGAGCAGCTG
>DASYES010000154.1:0-4983 GCA_036498885.1 Pseudonocardia sp. | reverse complement strand
GCGTAGGCGGCGTGGAGCCGGCTGCGCTCGCCGGGCAGCAGCTCGTGGTAGATCGCCTCGCGCAGCAGGGCGTGGCGGAAGACGTAGGCGTCGTCGGCGGTGATCCCGTCCGGCGCGGTGCCGGCCACCAGCACGTGGTGGGCGACGGCCTCGCGCAGCGCCTGCTCCAGCTCGTCGACGGCGAGCCCGGACACCGCGGAGAGGCGGCCGTGGTCGACCCGCCGCCCGGCGACGGACGCGATGCGCAGCACACGCTGGGTGGTGGGGGTGAGGCCTTCGATGCGTGCCAGCAGCACCTCGGCGAGCCCGTGCGGCAGACCGTCGGAGCACGCGGTGACGAGCTCCTCGGCGAAGAACGCGTTGCCCTCGCAGCGGCGGGCGACTCGGTGGAGCATCGGCTCGGACAGGCTCCCGTCGGCGAGCAGTCGCACCAGCTCGAGCGCCTCCTGGGGGCCGAGCGGGGCGACATCCACCCGCTCCACCGCCGGGAGGCGCACGAGCTCCGACAGCACCGGACGCAGCGGGTGGCGTCGGTGGAGATCATCCGTGCGGTAGGTGGCCAGCACGACCAGCCGCTGGGCCGTGAGCCGCGACAGCAGGAAGACCAGCAGGTCGCGGCTGGAGCGATCGGCCCAGTGGAGGTCCTCCACCACGAGCAGGGCCGGGGCGGTGGCGGCGAGACCGTCGAGCGCCGCGAGCACCGCGTCGAACACCCGCAGCTGGCCCAGGTCGCGATCCTCGCCGTTCTGTGTGCCGCGCGGGTAGCCGCCGGGCAGCAGGTGGCGCATGGCCGGATGGTCGTCGACCAGCTCGGGGTGTGCGCCGGCGAGCGAGCCGACGATCTCGGTGAACGGCAGGTAGGGCAGCGCCGACTCGGCGGTGTCGATGCAACGGCCGAGCAGCACCGTGAACCCGGCTGCCGCCGCGCGCTCGACCGTCTCCGCCACCAGCCGCGACTTGCCCACTCCGGCGTCCCCCGACAACAGCACGCCGGTGGGCCGACCGGTGGCGGCACGGTCGAGCGCGGCGGCGAGTGCCGAGATCTCGGGCTTTCGCCCCACCAGCCCGATCCCGACCCCCAGCCGCGCCACGCCGGTCATCGTGACATGGAGTACTGACGATTTGCGCCGTCATTGCGGTGTGCACGATTCGGCCGAGCGCGATCATCGGCCACCGCTTCCGGCTCGGGTGGTGGGTCGACCGGAGGCGTCCGGGCCGCCACGGCCTGCCGCCGGGCAGCCTTGGCCAGCTTGGCGAGCCGGAAGCGCTCGGCCTCGGCGAGCAGGGTGCGGCGGCGGTGGTCGGCTTCGGCGAGGCTGTGAGTCAGGTTGATGAGCATGCATCGAGCATCGGGCTGAGGCCCCTGCCCGGGCATCGGACGATCACGTCGTCGTGGGCGCCTCCTACTGAGGAGCGGCGGGGTAAGGCGGTCGGTGCCCTTACCCGGGCGGGAGCAGGCCGCGCTGGTAGGCCCGCACCAGGCGGCGCGGCACCAGCATCCGGCGCCCCGCCACGGTGATCGGCACCAGGTCGGGCGCCTGCAGCTTCCACTGCGCGCGGCGGCTGCGCGTGTTCGACCGCGATGTACGGCGCTTGGGCACGGCCATCAGGACTCCTCCTTCTCCCCGTGCGCGCACGAGGCGATCAGTTCGACAGGGGCCGGGCAGGCGGGTGCGCCCGTTGCGGTGTCCCACCAGGCGAAGGGGTCGGGGAGCGCGCGCCATCCCTGCTCACCTGCCGCGAGCTCGGCGTCGGTGAGGAGTGCCTCGTTCAGCACGGCGGCGATCTCCTCGTGGTCGGCGTCGTACGTGATCGCCACCACGTCCTGAGCGCGGTCGCCGAACCGGGGATCCCAGGCCAGCGACGCCAGCGCTGTGCGTTCGGGCTGCGCCCGCTCCCACGCGGCTGCATCGGCACCGGCCAGCCACTCACCGGCGTACCCCAGCTGGAGCCCGCCACCCGCCGACTCCAGCCACACCACCGCCTCCGGACGGGTCGCGAGCCAGATGCGGCCCCGCGTGCGGACGACCCCGTCGAGCAGCACGTCCATCGCCCTGTGGAGCCGCTCGGGGTGGAACGGCCTGCGCGCGCTGAAGAGCAGCAACTGCACCCCGCAGTCGCGGGCGAGCGGCGGGTGCCCGCGCAGCAGCGGCGCGTGGACGTCGTCGGGACGGCCGCGGCGCCCCGGCCGGTCCCCGCCGCGCAGGAACACCCGCTCGTCGAGGTCGGCCAGCCGCAACCGCGCAGCCGCGGGGACGAGCCGGGCCAGCACGGCCTCGGTCCGGGCCAGCGTCCATGCGTCGGCGGTGCCGGTGTGCACGAGCAGGTCGGCGAACTCGGCCTGCCCGACCGCCACCTGCGCGACGGTCCGCTCGTCGTCGGGGAGCCCGCTCATCCCGCGCTCGGCGAGCCCGTCGTCGCCCGTGGCGTCGGCGAGCCAGTTGCCGCTGTCCACGCACGTGACGACGCCCAGCAGGTCGGCGGCCTCGGCGATCGTGGCGCCGTCGGTCATGGGTAGCAGCGACCAGCAGACGTACTCGGGTTCGAGCGCCGGATCGAGGTGCAGCACGATCCGGCCGGCCGGTCCGGCGAGGACGCGCGCCAGATCCTCGCGCACGGTGCACGACAGGCAGCCGTGGTTGAGCTCGAGCTCGGTGCTCTCGTCCGTGGCGCCGGCGCGCAGCCGCCGGTGGACGACCCCCGAGCCGACGTCGCGCAGGTCGTGATGCAGGACGGCGACGGTGGGGTCGAGCGCGCGGATCCGGGCGATCACGGCTTCGACCCCGGACGCGTGCAGTCCGGCGAGCATCAGGAGCTCTGGTCGTGTCACGGACTTCCTCCTCCGGTGGGTGGGCATTTTCGGCGGAGCGCTAGCGTTACCCTAGACGAAAATGAATGTCGTTAACTGGAAGGGGTGGGCATGGCCCGCAACGAGCTCCGGCCGATCGTGAAGATGCGGTCGACCGCAGGCACCGGCACCACGTACGTCACGCGCAAGAACCGGCGGAACGACCCGGACAGGCTGGTGCTGCGCAAGTACGACCCGGCCGTGCGGCGGCACGTCGAGTTCCGCGAGGAGCGCTGAGGTGGCCGTCCGGCCACAGCGCCCGGCCAGGCGCAAGGCGAACCCGCTGCACGCGAAGAGAGTGGCGGAGGTCGACTGGAAGGACACGGCGCTGCTGCGCACGTTCATCTCCGACCGCGGCAAGATCCGTGCCCGGCGGGTGACCGGGCTGACGCCGCAGCAGCAGCGGCAGGTCGCCGTCGCGATCCGCAACGCGCGCGAGATGGCGCTCCTGCCGTTCCCGAAGTCCGGGCGCGGGTGACGGCAGTGTCGCGACGCTGCCAGCTGACCGGTCGCGAGCCCGGGTTCGGCAACACCGTCTCGCACTCCCACCGGCGCACCCCGCGCCGGTGGGATCCGAACATCCAGAGCAAGCGCTACTGGTTCGCCGCCGAGAACCGCTTCGTCCGGCTGAAGCTGTCGACCGACGCAATCAGGACGGTCGACCGGATCGGCGTCGACGCGGCGGTGGCCAGGATCAGGGCGCGGGGGGAGAAGGTCTGATGGCGACTAAGGCAAAGGTCGCGCGCAACGAGCGCCGCAAGGAGATCGTCGCCCGGCACGCGGAGCGCCGCGCCGAGCTCAAGGCGATCATCGTCAAGCCGGGCATCCCGGACGACGAGCGTGCGGCGGCCCAGCGGGAGCTCGACCGGCAGCCCCGTGACGCGAGCGCCACACGGGTGCGCAACCGTGACTCCGTGGACGGGCGGCCGCGGGGCTTCCTGCGCAAGTTCGGGGTGTCCCGGGTGCGGCTGCGTGGGCTCGCGCACGACGGCAGCCTGCCGGGGGTTCGCAAGTCCAGCTGGTGACGGGAACCCCTCTCCAGGGGCGCGGAGGCGGTGTGTAGCATTGTCCGCGGCCGTTCGGGAGTGACCAACCGTGCGGTGTGCCGCCCCTTTAGCTCAGTCGGCAGAGCGTCTCCATGGTAAGGAGAAGGTCTACGGTTCGATTCCGTAAAGGGGCTCGGCGAGCTGGTGTGACCAGCTTCGCGAAGCGGTGTAGCTCAGTCGGTAGAGCAAGCGGCTCATAATCGCTGTGTCGCCGGTTCAAGTCCGGCCACCGCTACAGACCGACAAGAGGAACGCAGGAGGCACCCGCGATGGCCAAGGCCACCGACGTACGGCCGAAGATCACGCTGGCGTGCGAGCAGTGCAAGCATCGCAACTACATCACCAAGAAGAACCGGCGGAACGACCCCGACCGGCTCTCCGTCAAGAAGTTCTGCCCGAACTGCGGCGTTCACCGCGAGCACCGCGAGACCCGCTGAGCGTGCCGGACGAGTCTTTCGTCGGGCGGGCACTGGCCCCAGGGGCCCCGTACCGCGTCGGCCGAGAGAAGATCAGGGAGTTCGCCCTCGCCATTGGCGAGGGCGCTTCTGTGTGTCATGACCTGCAGGCCGCGCAGGCAGCGGGATATCCCGACCTGGTCGCCCCCCCGACCTTCCCCGTCACCTTCACGATGCCCGCGATCGAGGCGTTCCTGCGCGATCCCGCCTTCGGCTGGGACTACTCGCGCATGGTGCACGGTGACCAGTCGATCACGCTGCACCGTCCGATCCACGGCGGCGACGACCTCGTCACCACCATCCACGTCGAGGACCTCACCACGCGCGGCGGTAGCCACATGTTGAAGTTGCGATGCGAGGTGGCCGACCTCGAAGGCGCCCCGGTGGCCACCACCCACGCGCTGCTCGTCACGCAGGCGGGCGGATCGTGAGCGACTTGAGCGATGTCTCCGTCGGCGACGAGCTACCACCGTTGTCGGTGCGGATCACCCGCGCCGACCTCGTGCGCTACGCCGGAGCGTCCGGCGACTTCAACCCGATCCACTGGAGCGACCGCGTAGCCGGCGGCGTCGGGCTGCCCGGCGTGATCGCCCACGGGATGCTGACCATGGCGCTCGCCAGCCGGGTGGTCACG
>DASYES010000153.1:0-2501 GCA_036498885.1 Pseudonocardia sp. | reverse complement strand
GAGGACTTGACCGACTTGTTGCGCTGGCGGCGCTTCTCGTTGGTCTTGACCCGCTTGATCTGGGACTTGATGTTGGCCACGCGAATGCCTCGAGTTCTTCTTCGCCTTGTTCCGGTCCGCACCGGCGGCGGGGATCGTGCGTTCACGCCGGGCGCTCAGCGGTCCATGCTACAGCCCGGCGACGGCCAGGCGGAAATCGGCCCGGTCCCCGCTTCGAGAGCGGCGCCATAGGCTACGTGCGTGACAGTGGTTCTGGTGCATGGCAACCCCGAGACCGAGGCAGTCTGGGACCTGCTGAGCGAGCGGCTCGCCGCTCGCGGTCGGACCGACCAGGTGCGGCTGTCGCCGCCCGGCTTCGGCTCTCCGGTGCCGGACGGGTGGACGGCGAGCGTCGACGAGTACCGCGACTGGCTGGTGGCCGAACTGGAGAGGATCGGGGAACCGGTCGACCTGGTCGGTCACGACTGGGGCGGCGGCCACGTGCTCAACGTCGCGATGAGCCGCCCCGACCTGCTGCGCAGCTGGTGCTCGGACGTCGTCGGAATCTACGACCCCGACTACGTGTGGCACGACCTCGCGCAGATCTGGCAGATGCCCGGCAAGGGCGAGGAGGCGATCGAGGCTCGCCTGGCCACTCCCGACGAGCAGGCCGCGGAAGGCCTGGTCGCCCTCGGCATGAACCCGGGAGTGGCGCAGCGCGTCGCACCCGGCTTCGACGCTGCGATGGGGCGGTGCATTCTGGCGCTCTACCGCTCGGCCGCCCAGCCGGTGCTCCGCGACCTCGGCGCCCGGCTGCCGGATGCAGCTGCGCGCCCGGGGCTCGCTCTGAACGCGACCGAGGATCACTTCGTGGGTACCGACGAGCAACGCCGGCGCGCCGCGGCTCGGGCGGGGGCTCGCGTGGGGGTGCTCGACGGGCTCGGACACTGGTGGATGACCCAGGATCCCGACCGCGGCGCCGCCGTGCTCACCGAGTTCTGGGACTCCCTGTAACCCGCAGGCGCGGGTCGGCTAGTCGGACGCAACGGTAGCCGCGCTCGGCCGTCCCACTCTCGAAGAGACCGTCGCCGATGTCGCGGAGTTCGACGCCGACGCCGACGCCGACGCCGACGTCAGGGTGGACATGACGCGGTTGGAGTGCACGGGCCCGGACTCCGCCGCGGTGGCGGCGGCCGGGGCGACCGCACCGGAGACGACGGTGTTGCCGCCTGCGTGCTTGGCCCGGTACATCGCGGCGTCCGCGGCCGCCAGCGCCGCCGCGGGGTCGCCGTCCAGCGGGGCGCGCACCACGCCGACCGACATCGTGACGCCGGCCGCGACCTCGACCGGCAGCGCTGCCACGGCGTCGGCGGCACGCTGCAGCGCCGCCCGAGCCTCCGCTGGTGGGGTGGCCGGCATGACAACGACGAACTCGTCGCCGCCGTAGCGGGCCACCAGGTCGTGGGAGCGCAGGATCGTGCGCAGGCACGTCGCCACCTCGCGCAGGACCGCATCACCCGCGGCGTGCGAGCGGTCGTCGTTGACGTCCTTGAACCGGTCGAGGTCGATCAGGGCGACGGCGCACGGTTGGGCGGACGGCGTGGTCACGGCCTCGGCGAGCCGCAGGTCCAGCGCACGTCGGTTGGGCAGACCGGTGAGCGGATCCTGCAGGGCCTGGGCGGCCACCGCGCCGTGCTCGCGGGCGAGCCGGTGGTGCTCGGAGTGGCTGCGCAGGGCTGTGAGCCGAGCCTCGCGCAGCGCCCAGAGCTCGGACTCCAAGGCCTCGGCGTAGCGGGCCAGGGCGTCGGGTCGCCGGGGTGCACCGTGGGCGAGACCGTCCATCTTCGCGAACTCGCGGTGCAGGGCGAGGGAGAGCACCGCATCCGGGGTGGCGATGCGCAGCTCCGTCTGCAGCGGCGCGAGCGCCGCGGCCGCGGCTGCGGGCCGGCCGGCGACCAGCAGACAGCGCGCCGTGGCGATGGCAAGCATGATGCGGTCCTCGGCGAAGTGGGTGGTCGACTCCAGGGAGACGAGCAGGTCGATCTGGTCGGGGGTCGGCTGCTTCAGGGCGTAGGCGGCGCTGAGGATCGAGCATCCTTCGATGGCCGCCGATCCGTCGTCGTGTATCCCGTGCGCGGGGCCCCAGAGCAGCGCGGCGGCGTGGGCGGCCTGTGCGGCCCCGACGAAACGGGTGGCTGCGGCCGCGTCCCGTCCGCCGCGCTCGAGGCGCAACGCCCAGGACAACTGCAGCCGCACGCGGTTGAGCTGGTGGATGAGGCGGTCCATCGTCGGAGCCCCGCCGCTCTCGGCCACCGCGATGCCCCGCTGGGAGACCTCGTCGGCCAGCTCGTGCGAGCCGAGCTTGAGGAGCACGAGAACCAGCCCGTTGAGGCTCCGGGACAGCAGGCGTGACCATTCCTTCGGATCCTCGCCCGGCATCGGGGCAGCGAGGTCGGTGAGGATGGCGTGCGCCGCTGCGGTGTCGGCGAGAGCGTTCTCCCCCTGGCAGAAGGTGACGGTAC
>DASYES010000152.1:0-4724 GCA_036498885.1 Pseudonocardia sp. | reverse complement strand
CACCCGGCCGCCGTTCTCGATCGCCGCCAGGTCGACGGTGCCGAGCGCGGCGAGCAGCCGTGGGTCGGGTAGCGCCTCGCCGTGCACCCGCAGCCGCGCCACCCCGCCGTCCGGGAAGATCCGCAGGCGCACGTGCGTGACGCGCCGCTCGCTCGTCACCGCGTACACGTTCTCGGTGTCGCCCTTGACGGCCGAGCGGGGCAACAGCGGCTCCCAGCCCGTGCCGGCCAGCAGGTCGGCGACCGACGGGTGCCCCGCTGCGGCGAGCCCGTCGACCGCCACCTCCGGCGGGTAGTTGCCGGTGAACCACGCGGTGTCGACCACGACGCCCCGGACGATCCCCGGGGCGCCGAGCCGCACGATCGCCTCGTCGTGGCCCGGCTCGCGGCGACGCCGGGTCTCCCAGCCGTCGTAGACCTGGCCCTTGTGCCCGAACGTGGCCGGCTCGTATGCCGCAGGCCCGGGCGTGATCAGGTTCTCGCGCGCGGCGAAGGCTTCGTCGTTGGCCCAGACGACGCCGCCGCCGAGCGTCCGCAGAACCAGGTCGGGCAGCTGCCGGAAATCAGTCATCACTCGTCCTCCCGCGACAGGAGGTGCCCGCGCGGCACCCCGCCGACGTCCACCGGCTCGCCGCGTAGCCAGGTGCTGCGCACCACGCCGTGCAACTCCCGCCCTGCGTACGGGGTGATCGGGTTGCGGTGGTGCAGCTGCCCCACCGTGAACGTCGCATCGGGGGCGACGATCGTGAGATCCGCGTCGGCGCCCGCGGCGATCCGGCCCTTGCGCTCGAGCCCGACCAGCGCCGCCGGCCGCTCCGCCATCCACCGGCTGACGTCCGCGAGGGAGTGCCCCCGCTCGCGTGCCTGCGTCCACACGACCGGGAGTCCGAGCTGCAGAGAGGCGATCCCGCCCCACGCAGCGCCGAAATCGCCTCGATCCAGCTGCTTCAGGTCGGCGGTGCACGGCGAGTGGTCACTCACGACCATGTCGATGACGCCATCGGCCAGGCCGCGCCACAGGGCGTCCCGGTTGCCGGCCTCCCGCACCGGTGGGCAGCACTTGAAGCGGGTGTCACCGTCGGGCACCTCCTCGGCGGTGAGCGCGAGGTAGTGCGGGCAGGTCTCCACGGTGACGCGGACGCCGTCGGCGCGGGCGGCGGCGAGCTGCGGCAGCGCATCGGCTGAGGACAGGTGCACCACGTGCACCCGAGCCCCCGTCGCACGGGCCAGCGCCAGCAGTCCGGCGATGGCGCTGTCCTCGGCGGCGCGCGGCCGGGACGCCAGGAAGTCGAGGTAGCGGCGTCCGCGCGCTTCCCGGACGAGCGTGCTGTCCTCGGCGTGCACGATCATCAGCCCGTCGAACGCCGCCACCGCGCGCAGAGCCGCCGCGAGGTCCTCGCCCACCAGTGGCGGGAACTCCGCGACCCCGCTGTCGAGCAGGAAGCACTTGACGCCGAACACGCCAGCGTCGTGCAGGGCCCGCAGCTCCCCGGAGTTGCCGGGAACGGCACCGCCCCAGAACCCGACGTCGACGGTGCACTGCCCGGTGGCCGCCTTGCGCTTGACCTCCAGGGCGGCCACGTCGACGGTGGGCGGCAGCGCGTTCAGCGGCATGTCCACGATCGTCGTGACGCCGCCGGCCGCCGCGGCACGGGTGGCCGAGGCGAAGCCCTCCCACTCGGTGCGGCCGGGCTCGTTGACGTGCACGTGCGTGTCGACGAGCCCGGGCAGCAGCACCTCGTCGTCGGCGAGCACCACCTCGCCGACATCGGCCCGGCCGTCGATCGGCGTGTCGTACGGCAGCACGGCCTCGATCCGCTCGCCGTCCACGAGCACGGCGGCGGGATGCTCGGCACCGTCGACGACGGCGCGCTGTGCCCGCAGAACGATCACACGCGCTCCTGGAAGGCGCGCCAGCTCGCCTGCTCGGAGATGTCCGTCAACGGCGGGAGCTGCGCGTACTCGCGGCGCAGGACCATCGCCAGCGAACCAGTGCCGTCGGCCAGCTCGATCACGCCGAGCTCCAGCCCGTCGGGCTCCCCGGGCAGCAGCACCTCGCGCAGCTGCTCGTAGGACATGTCGTAGACCTCGCCGTGCACCGCCGCTCCCCCGTCCCCGACGTCCTCGAGCGCCGGATAGCGCCCGCCGACGGCATGGAAGCGGTACCGCGGAGCCGTGGTGGTACGGGTGACCAGCGGCGCGTCGCCGACGAGATGGTGGTCGGCGCCGCCGGACATGGCGGTGCCGTTGAGGAACATCAAGGGCATCCTGCGCTCCTTCGTCGTGCTCGTCAGGTGCCGGTGATGTGCTCGGGCCGCACGGGAACGCGCAGCAGAGCCTTCCCCGTCGCCGCTCTGATCGCGGCCGCGACGGCCGGACCGCTGGAGATCGTCGGGGCCTCACCGACGCCACGCACACCGTATGGCGCGTGCGGGTCGGCGTACTCCAGGACCTCGATCCGCATCGGCGGCATGTCGAGGATCGTCGGGATGAGATAGTCGGTGAACGACGGGTTGCGCACCTTCCCGTCCGTGACGACCACCTCCTCCATCAGGGCGAGCCCCATCCCCTGCGCGCTGCCGCCCTGGATCTGGCCGACCACGGCGTCCGGGTTGATCGCCTTGCCGACGTCCTGCGCGGTGTCCAGCGCGACGACCTTCACGAGCCCCAGCTCCACGTCGACGTCGACCACCGCGCGGTGCGCAGAGAAGGCGTACTGCACGTGGGCGTTGCCCGCACCGGTCTCCGGGTCGAAGGGCACAGTGGGCCGGTGCCGGAACTCGACGGTCTCCTCCACGACGTCGTCACCGAGCACCTCGGCCAGGGCTGCGCCCACCTCGCCGGTCGTGTCGACGATCTTGTCGCCGTCCAGCCGCAGCTCCACCGGGGAGCGCCCGAGCAGGACCGCGGCCCGGTGCAGCACGGCCGTGCGGACGGCCTCGCACGCGGCCTTGACCGCCCCGCCCGTCATGTAGGTCTGCCGGGACGCCGACGTGGACCCGGCGGAGCCCACCGACGTGTCGGCGGGGTGCAGCACCACGCGGTCGACGCCCAGCTCCGTGCGGCAGATCTGCTGCTCGACGGTGATCAGGCCCTGCCCCACCTCGGCCGCGGCGGTATGTACCGTCGCCACGGGCTCGCCACCGGTGATCTGCAACCGCACCCGCGCCGTCGAGTAGTCGTCGAAGCCCTCGGAGAACCCGACGTTCTTGTAGGTGACGGCGTAGCCGATCCCGCGCACCACGCCCTCGCCGTGGGTGGTGTTCGAGACGCCTCCTGGCAGATTCCTGATGTCGAGATCGCCGTCGGGGTGCTCGGCGGGCAGCGGCATGTCGGCGACGATGCGGATGAGTTCCTCGACGGGCGCCGCAGAGTCGATCAGCTGCCCGGTGATGTTCCGGTCACCTTCCCGCATGCCGTTGCGGGCGCGGATCTCCACCCGGTCGACGCCCACGGCGTCGGCGAGCGAGTCCATCAGCGCCTCGTGCGCGAACGCGGCCTGCACGCACCCGAAACCGCGCATCGCGCCGCAGGGCGGGTTGTTGGTGTAGACCCCGGTGCAGTCGACGCTGATGCTCGGGATCCGGTACGGGCCCAGCCCCATCGAGGCGCCGTTGCCGACCACCGCGCCGGTGGAGGAGGCGTACGCGCCGCCGTCGAACAGGATGTCGGCCTTCGCGTAGACGAGGCTGCCGTCCGGCTCGGCGCCGAACTCGTAGCGCATCCACGCCGGGTGCCGGTGCACGTGGCCGAAGAACGACTCCTCGCGGGAGTAGCTCATCTTCACCGGCTTGCCGGTGTGCAGGGCGAGCAGGCAGGCGTGGACGTGCATCGAGAGGTCCTCGCGCCCACCGAAGGCGCCACCGACCCCGGCCAGGTGCAAGCGGGTCTTCTCCGGTGGCAGCCCGAGCACGCGACAGACCTGCTTCTGGTCGACATGCAGCCACTGGGTGGCCACGTACAGGTCGACACCACCCTCGTCGTCCGGGACGGCGAGCCCGGACTCGGGGCCGAGGAAGGCCTGGTCCTGCATGCCGACCTCGAAGTCGAGCGCAACAACCACCGGTGCCGTCGAGGCCGGGTCGCCGCGGCGCATCTGCGCCCGGCGCACCAGGTTGCCGCCATCGTCGCGTCTGCTCTCGTGCACGAGAGGAGCATCGGCGTCGAGCGCGCGGCGCGCGTCGGTGAGCGCCGGCAGCACCTCGTA
Organism: Pseudonocardia sp.; assembly: GCA_036498885.1. Taxonomy (GTDB): domain Bacteria; phylum Actinomycetota; class Actinomycetes; order Mycobacteriales; family Pseudonocardiaceae; genus Pseudonocardia. The sequence continues at coordinate 518 of DASYES010000152.1, read as the reverse complement.
GTCGACGACGATCTTCTTGGCCGCCCGCCGCGCGGTCTCGGGGTGGTCGGCCGCGACGAGCGCCACCGGCTCGCCCTCGTAGCGGACCACCCCGGCGGCCAGTGCGGGTGTGTCGAGGTGCTCGAGGCCGACCGCGTTGCTGCCCGGCACGTCGTCGGCGGTGAGCACGGCGCTCACGCCGGGCACCGCGAGCGCCTCGCCGATGTCGATCCGGGCGATGCGGGCGTGCGGGTGCGGGCTGCGCAGGGTCACACCCCAGACCATGTCGTCGTGCCACAGGTCGCTCGCGTACGCGAACTCACCCGTGACCTTCAGTGCCGCGTCCGGGCGCAGCGGGCTGCCGCCGATACGCCCCAGGACGGTGGTGGCGGTGGTGGTCGTGGTCATCGGCCGGCCCTCTCCAGGAGAGTGCGATGGACGGCCTCGCACTCGCGCGCCAGTGCATCCACATCGACTGTGCGAACGCGGTCGCGTTCGACGACCGGACGCCCGTTCACGAGCAGCAGTTCCAGCGGCGG
>DASYES010000151.1:0-2325 GCA_036498885.1 Pseudonocardia sp. | reverse complement strand
CAGCACCGACGCCATCAACACCACCGTGCGAGAGATCGCCCTCGCCGCCGAAGTACCGCGCGCCGACGAATACACGGCGCACTCGCTGCGCGCCGGTGGCGCCACCGTCGCGGACGCGGCCGGGATCCCCATCTCGGTGATCGCCCGGCACGGCCGGTGGAAGCCGGACTCTCCCGTGCTGCTGCGCTACATCCGCGCCGTCGACCGCTGGAAGGACAACGCCATGAGAGACGTGGGCCTGTGATGCTCCCCCGCCCCGAAGACCTCCAGAAGGAGACCACCGATGGATGAGCAGGAACCGCCGCTCCCCGAGAACCTTGCCGCGCTCATCGGATCCACCGACAGCACCGCACCGCGTGGTGGGGATCTCGCCTCGATCCTCGACCGCCTCGACGATGTGTCTGAACAGCTCCAGCAGATCACTGCCGACGTGACCGTGCACGGTATGGCTACCAGCCGGGACGCAATAAGGGTGATCGGCAAGTACGGGTTGGCGTGGAGCCAGCTGGCCGACGGTGTACGGCGCGCTGCAGCACAGGGCGGGCTGATCGACCCACAGCAGCTGCTCGACGTGATGCAGGAGCTACACGACAAGTTCGGGCTACAGACCCGACCGCCGAAGGACCAGCCGGAGACGACTGACGGCAAGGACATCTGATGCTCGGCCAGACCCACGCGACGTCGGCGGCCTTGGCGTTCCTCGCCGCCGCGTTCCCCGTGAGCCACTACATCCACCACCTCACCCCACTCACCGCCGCCGTAGGCACGATCGTCGCCGCCGGAGCCGGGCTACTCCCCGACCTCGACCACCCCTCCGCAACCCCCGCCCGCGCGTTCGGTCCGATCTCCCAAACCGCCGCCCGCATCATCGCCCGCATCTCCGGCGGACACCGACACGGCACCCACTCCATCCTCGGCCTCGCCATCTGCGGGGCCCTCGCCGCAGCCGCCTACCTCAACACGTGGACCCTCGCCGCCACCATCTGGCTGTGCATGGGCCTCGGCATCCGCGCACTCTGGCGCAGGCCGAAGAACCGGCCCAACGGGAAACTCGACTGGCGGGACATCGCCGGGCTCGCCCACGCCATCATCGCCGCGTACGTCGCGTACCGACTCACGCACGCCGGCCTCGACCTGTCCGTGGTGCCATTCGCCGTCGCGCTCGGCTACCTCGTGCACCTCCTCGGGGACGGCGCGACAGAGACCGGCGTGAACTGGTGGTGGCCGGACCGTCAGCGGTACCGGTGGGCGTCCGTCGACACCGGCAAGGCCGTGGAGCGGCTCGTGGTCGTACCCGCCCTGTACGCCGGGATCGCCGCGGTCGTGTTCGTTACCCACGGCACGTGGATCCCCGCCCTCCTCCACACGATCGGAACATCATGACCGGACCGTACGAGACTGAGGTTGATGCCCTGGACGGGCCGCTATACCGGGAGGTTCACGAGCTGCACGAGCCGGGCCGGTACCGCAACGAGGCGATCGGCCATGTTGTTGCCGCGACACAGTTCCGGCACCTGAAACTCGCATGCGCGGAAGCGGGCGTCGAGCTGGGCGCGTTCGACCGGAAGATCCTGGAGTGGCTGTCCGGCTACGAGGCCAGCACCGTGCAGGTCATCATCGGCCTGATCTCACGCGCTGGGGCGGCATCATGAGCGACCCGGCAGGGCTCCCCGTGTGGCGGCCCGGCACGCACGTCCGCTACTGGCTCAACACCCGCGAAGGCGACGGCGAGGTCGGCCAGACGCAAGGCTCACCGTTCACCACCTCCGACGGCACCGCGGTCGTGTACATCGCCGGCCACGAGCACTACCTCCCGCTGGCCCGCGTCGAGGCGCTCGGCACCGAGTGAGCGTGTCCCCTTGCCTGCGCTGCCGCGCTCAGGTACACGCGCGCGCAGACGCGCGCGCCCCCGCGCCCGCCCGTACGCGCGCCCCCGCGTAGATACATAGGAGAGCCCCCGCCCACGATCGGGCGGGGGCGCTCTTGTGCCTACTCGGGTAGCTCCACGTCCGCGTCCGCGGCTGCGGCCAGGATCACGTTCGCGGGTACACCGGCATCGCGCGCGTCCGTGACGGTGTCCACCCACGCATCCTCGCTCTCGAGGACGCGGGCCCGGTCGGCTGCGAGTTTGCGGGCGGCGTTCTGCAGGGATGTACGCCAGCGGGCCCGCTCATGCTTGTCCATCTGCCCGGACGCCTCAACGACCGTGCGGGCACGAGCGGGCCGGGCCGGGCGTACGGGCGCGGGCTTGACCGGCGGCGGCTCTGCGGGCGTCTCCTCGCGCTGCTGCCCGTTGTCCGCAGGCGCGGGCGCAGCGGGCCGTGT
>DASYES010000150.1:0-8756 GCA_036498885.1 Pseudonocardia sp. | reverse complement strand
GAGCTGCGCGGTGTGGAACATCGGCATCATGGCGAGGAAGCGGTCGTCGGACCGCCAGCCCGAGTCGAGTGCCGCGGACATCGACTCCAGGTGGATCGCCAGGTGCGTGCCAACGACCGCCTTCGGGAACGACGTCGTCCCGGAGGTGTAGAGATAGGACAGTGGGGCCCGGTCCTCGACCACCACCTCAGGCGCGCCCGTGTCGTCGGCGAGGAGCGCATCCACTGTGGTCCACTCGCGATCAGCAGGCTCGGTCGGGTACTTCTGCCCGGTGCCGGATGCGACGACGACATCGGCCACCGCGGGTACCTGCGCGAGCGCGGGGCCGAGGGCACCGACGAGCTGGCTCTCCACCACGATCCCGCGGGCGCGGGAGTGTCCGAGCACGTACGCGACCTCGTCGGCGCGCCAGCCCAGGTTGACCGGCACGCAGACCAGACCGAGCTTCGCGCAGGCGTAGTACACGGCCAGGAACTCCGCGCTGTTGGCCGAGGCCAGCGCGATGACGTCGCCGGTCGCGTAGCCACGCGCGGTGAGCCCGTTGGCGAGCCGGTTGACCCAAGCATCGAGCTCCGCGTAGGTGAAGCGGCGGTCGCCGTCGACGAGCGCGGGCGCGTCGGGCCGGGCGAACGCCACGCGGGTCAGCGCATCGCCGACGTTGACCCGCTGGATGAGGTTGCGGTGCAGGCTCATCGCAGGTCCTCCTAGTAGGAGCGCGGGAGGCCCAGGCTGTGCTGGGCCACGAAGTTGAGGATCATCTCCCGGTTCACCGGCGCGATCCGCAGCAGCCGGGCCAGGCCCCAGTAGGGCAGCAGCCCGAACTCTGCCGACACGCCGTTGCCGCCGTGGGTCTGCATCGCGGTGTCGACGGCAGCGATGGCCGCCTCCGCGGCGGCGTACTTGGCCATGTTGGAGGCCTCCCCCGCCGGCATGCCGCGGTCGTGCAGCGCCGCCGCACGGTGTGTCATCAGGGCAGCCAGCTCGGTCTCGATCTTCGCTTTCGCCAGTGCGTGCGCGACGCCCTGGTGCGCACCGATCGGCCGTCCCCACACCTGCCGGTCCCGGGCGTACTGCGCCGCGCGGCCCAGCGCATAGCGGGCGATGCCGACGCACAGCGCCGCTCCGGTGATCCGCTCGGGGTTGAGGCCGTGGAAGACCTGCCGGAATCCCTGACCCTCCACCCCGACGAGCGCTGAGGCGGGCAGGCGCACGCCGTCGAAGTGGAGGGTGAACTGCTGCTCGGGAAGCATCACGTCGACCGGGAGCGGTGTGGCGGTCAGGCCGGGCGCGTTCGTGGGGGCGAGGAACAACGAGAGCTGCGCCGTGCCGCTCTCGTCGCGACCGGTGCGAGCCACGACCAGCAGCGCCTCCGCGGTGTCGACGCCGGAGATGTAGTACTTCTCGCCGTCGAGCACCCACTGGTCACCGACGCGGCGGGCCGTCGTGGCCAGTTGGTGGGTGTTCGAGCCTGCGTTCGGCTCGGTGATGGCGAAGACGACCTTCGCGCGGCCGCTCGCGAGACCGGGCAGCCACTCCTTGCGCTGCTCCTCGCTGCCGAACTCGGCAATCACCTCGGCCGAGATCGCCGCGGTGACCAGCAGGAGCAGGATCGGTGCGCCCTTCGCCGCGATCTCCTCGCAGACGATCGTCAGCTCGGCGAGCCCACCGCCGCCTCCGCCGTACTCCTCGGGGACGTTCACCCCGATGAATCCGGCGGCGCCGAGCGCCTGCCACAGCTCGGTGCACTCCCGCCCCGCGCGGGCATGCTCCGCGTAGTAGGCCCCGCCGAAGGGCGCGGCGATCGCCCCGACGGCTGCCCGCAGGTCCCGGTGCTCGTCGCTCTCGACGAGGTCCACGCTGACTCCAAAGTGATTCGTCGTTCACTCGTGGTCGACCGTACCGCGCGGCTGTCATGATGGATAGATGACGGCAGCGCCCTCCTCCGCCGCGCGTGCCCCACGCGACCCCGGCCGCCGTGAGCGCATCCTCGCCGTGGCCGCCGAGCTCGCCGCCCGACGGGGCTTCCACACGATCGGCATGGCCGACATCGGAGCCGAGGCGGGCATCGTCGGGTCGGGCGTGTACCGCCACTTCGACAGCAAGGACGCCATCCTCGTCGCCCTTCTCGACCGCGTGATGGACCGGCTGCAGGAGGGTGCGGCGCGCATCCTCGCGGAGGCGCCGGACGACACCACGGCCATGTCTGCGCTGGTAGCGGACCATGTCCGCGTCGCCATCGAGGACCGCAGCGTGCTGGCGGTGTACCACCGCGAGGTGCACAACCTGCCCGAGGAGGACCGGCGGCGGCTGCGACGGCTGCAGCGGCACTACATCGAGGACTGGGTGGGTGTGCTCGCCCCGCTGCGGCCCGATCTCGCCGACGGCGAACTGCGGCTGGCCGTGCACGCAGCGATCGGCGCGATCCAGTCCACCCTGTTCTTCCGCAGCGGCCTCGACCCCCATCGGCTGGCAGCGCAGCTACACGGGATGGCGCACGCATGCCTCGGCGTGGAGCCCACCGCCCCACCGCAGTAGTGAATTAGGTGTCACTTCATCACTTGTCGTGTGGTTCCGCTCACGCCATGCTGTGGGCCGGGGACGCGACAGCGGAGGGGCGACGATGACCGCGACGAGCGACAGGACCGGTGCCGGACCGACGGCGGACCACGCGCCGCACGGACTCCCCCACCACGCGCACGGCTCGGACCTGCCCGCCGCCGAACTCATCGATGTGGAGACGCTGCGGGGGCGGCGCGCCGTCCATCGTTGGGAACGCACGTCTGTCGGCGACGTCCTGGAACGCGTCACCTGGAGCTACCCGGACAAGCTCGCGCTGACCGGGGTGGACGGTGCCTACGGCGACGAGCGTTTCGCCGCGGTCACCTACCGGCAGGCCGATGCGATCGCGAACCAGTTCGCACACGCTCTCGCCGCCGCGGGCCGCGCGCCCGGCGACCGCGTTCTGCTGTTCTGCGAGAACTCGGTCGAGGCCTACCTCGCCAAGATCGGGATCGCGAAGGCGGGCATGGTCGCCGTACCACTCAACCCCGCCCTCGCCCCGGATGTCGTGGAGTACCTGATCAGGCTCACCGAACCCGGGTTCGTCGTGGTCGACGCCGAGCTCTGGCCACGGCTGGGGCCGGTGCTCGCCGCTACCGGCCCGGCGGTGGGCGCCACGATCACCATCGGTGGTGGCGCGGTCGGCGGCAGCCCCACGTTCGCCGAGCTGATCGACGGCCGGCCGGTGACCGAACCCGAGGTGCAGATTCACGGCGACGACATCTGGCAACTGTTGTTCACCTCCGGCACCACCGCGATGCCGAAGGGCGTGATGCTCTCGCACCAGTGCGCCCACCTGGCCGGGTTGAACTTCGCGCTTTCGCTGTCGCGCGGCCTGCGCCACGACAGCGACCTGCGCCTCTGCACCCATCTACCGATGATCTACCACGTCGGCGACGAGATCTTCCCCATCGGGGCCTTTCTCGCCGGTGGTGAGCTCGTCCTTGGCCGGCGTCCGGCTCCCGGGCCCGTCGCCGCGTCTGCAGCCGCATCCCGAGCCACGGCACTGTGGGCCGGGTCCCCGCAGTTCGTCGCCGCGCTGGCCGACGAGATCGACCGCCGCCCCGAGCTCGACCTGACGGCCCTCACCACACTCGTCTACGGCTGGGGCGCACTCCGCCCGTCACTGATCGAGCGGTTGGAGACACGGACAGCAGCGGGCTTCGTCGCCCTCGGGATCTTCGGCCAGACCGAAGCCATCGCGTGCCACCGGTTCTGGCCGAGCCGCTGGCCCGAGATCCACGCCCGCACCGCCCCGGCCGCGAACTACGTGGGCCTCCCGAGCGGGATGCTCGCGTCGGACGTCGTCGACGAGGCAGGCGATCCGGTGCGTGGAAGTGCGGCCGGTGAAGCGGTCTACCGCTCGCCGATCATGATGGCCGGCTACTACCGCGACCTCGACGCCACCCGCGAGGCCTTCCGCGGGGGCTGGTTCCACTCCGGCGACAGCGTGGCCGTCGACGACGACGGGCTGCGGATCATGCTCGACCGCTACAAGGACATCGTGAAGACCGGCGGGGAGAACGTCTCGAGCCTGCGCGTCGAGGCTGTGCTCCACGAGCACCCGGACGTGCTCCGCGCTGCCGTGATCGGCCTTCCCCACGAACACTGGGGAGAGGCCGTCACCGCTGTGGTCGTTGCGCGTGACGGCCGCCGTCCCGCCCCGGAAGATCTGATCTCGCATTGCCGCGCCCGACTCGCCGGGTACGAGACGCCCAAGGCCGTGGTGCTCGTCGAGGAGCTACCCGAGACGGTCGGGGGGAAGATCATGAAGTACAAGCTCCGCGCCGAGCATGCCCGGTTGTACGGGTGACCGGCCGCCCCCCGAACTCTGGAGCCGTAGTGGTGTCAGGAGCGGCGCCTCGCAGCTCTACGGCTCCACAACGCCCTGGTCTAGTCAGCTGCGACCATTGCCGGGCGACGCACCGCGTGGTCGACGCTCAACCGCCCAGAACCGGCCGCAGCGAGCGCGAGCGCGGATGCCCCGACCAACCCGGCCAACTCCCAGCCACCGTTGGACACGAACACCCCCGACCCGATGTGCACGAACAACACGGCACCGAGCATCACCAGCGCCACCAGAACACCGACCAGCGCTGTCGCCGCGCCGAGCACGATCAGGATGCCGCCGAGAAGTTCGACCGCGACGACGAACACCGCCGAAACAGGAGCGGCGGGAATTCCCATCTCGACGAAACCCTCGGTAGTCGCACCTATGCCCTTGGTCATCAACTTCTGCCACCCATGAGCGACGAGGACGACGCCGAGGACCAGCCGAACCAGCAGGAGCGCAACGTCTCGGGCCGGGCCGGGTAGAGCGCGAATCATCAGTAGAACCTCCCAGCTATATGACCGTGAACATTCCCGGAAAGGTCACAACGCATCAGCTTCAGCACCGGGATACCCGCAGATGGACCGGAGACCACACCGCGAAGCCCGAATATGCCGGTCGCCTTCCGAACGGCCGGCGCAACGATCACCAGCTGATCTCGGTGGGGAGGGCGAGGCGTGCCACACGACCGCACGGTGCCGGCGTCGACGCCCTGCCCGACGTGCGCGTCGCGACACGCCCCGTAGCAGGGGCGAGGCTCAGCGGGCGCGCGACGCAATTCGCCGATTCAGTGGCCGAGGCTGCGCCTGAGTGCCTCGTGAAGGGCGGCTTCGGGCTGTGGATGCAACTCTGAGGTACGCCACGCCACAAACCCGTCGGGGCGGATGAGCAGCGCGCCCTGTGATGGGAGGTCGACCGCCTCGAGAAACTGCGAGCCCGGACCCCGAAGATCGGCGCCGACGCGATGCGCATCGAGCCGCAGGCCGTTGAAACGATCGGCCGCGCTCGGCGCAGCGGAGACCCATGAAGCACCGTCCGAACCGGCAAGCAGCAGAAAGTTTCCGGTGAGGTTGATTGTCGATACGCGCCGCCCGTCACGCGTCAGCCATACCTGCGGAACACGCGAACCGACCACTGCGCGAGTGATGCGCGGGTCTACATGCGTCCCGAGTGGCGAGCCGTACAGATATCCCAGCTCGATGTTCAGGTCGTCGACCAGCGGCTCGGGATCTTGATCGGCTTGCAGCCAGGGCGCCGTGCGCGCGTCACAAAAGATTCCGATTCTGACGTGCATGGGGCACGTGGAACGGCCGTTCAACTCGACCTTGAGGAGACATGACCCTCGCCGCGGGAGTCAGCTGTCGCGGCATCCGGCCACGGCACGGTGTGGTCAGTGATCTGGGTGGGCATCGCCGGCCTCCCTCGGGGCTGTGCCGGTGAGGACCACGGCGTCGAGTGCAACCAGGCCGCCGGGGGTGAGCCGGAGCGGGTTGATCTCGATCTCCTCGAGACTCGCGTTCGCGACGAGCAGGTCACCGAGCCGAGCCGCGATCCGGCCGAGGCCGGTCGGGTCGAGAACGGGCCCGCCGCGCCAGCCGTCGAGCAGCGCGCGTGCAGCCAGCTCGCCGGGCATCTCAGCGGCTTCCTCCGGGGTGATCGGGGCCAGGCGAACAGCGACGTCGGAGAGCGCCTCGGCCATCGTTCCGCCCAGTCCGAGCAGCAGAATCGGCCCGAATACAGGGTCGCGGCGGGCGCCGAGGACGAGATCGACCCCGGGCGGCGACATGGCCTCGACTAGGTATCGGGTCGCGCCGGCCGCGTCGAGCCGGTCCAGCGCCTCGTCGAGCTCGGCGGGGCTGACGACACCGAGGTGGACACCGCCGATCTCGGTCTTGTGCAGGATCCCGGCGTCGAGGATCTTGACTGCGACCGGGCCACCGAGTTCGGCGAGGGCGGCATGCGCCTGTGCGCGGTCGTGGCACGCCCGCCGCGGCGGCGTGGCGATACCGAGCCGGTCGAGCAACGCCTTGGCCCGGTGCTCGTCGTGAGGGCCGTCGACGCCGGTGGGTACCGGTTGCGGGGTGGCTGTTCCGGTCGTCCGCGACAGCGCGCGGGCGTCGACGATCAGCGCACCGACAGCCGCCGCCACGCCGCGGGGATCGGTGGCCACCGCGATCCCGGACTCGAGCAGTGCGCGGCGGGCGGCGACGACATCGTCGCCGGTCCCGCCGAGACCGATGACGACAGGGACGTCGGGGACCCGGCCGTCCCGCGCGGCCGCGACGAGGTCGACCGCATCCGGCTCGAACAGTGCGTACCCAGCGATCACGTCGACCTGCGGATCGGAGGCGACGGCGCGGAAGATCTCCCCCAGCTCGGGTCCGGGCCTACCGGTGTCGACGGGGTTGTTCTGGTAGGTCAGGGGCGGCAGCAGGGTCGCGAGAGTGCTCTGCGTGGCCGCGGCCAGCTCGGGGACACGAGCGCGTCGCCCACGCAGGTCGTCGAGCAACAGGAGCCCGGGCCCGGCTTGGGCCGTGACGATGCCGACGCCGGCATCGCGGGCAGGCCGGGCTCGCGTGGTCGACAGGGCTCCGACGGCGTCGACCAGCTCGCGCTCGTCGTCGACGAGGACGGCTCCGGCCTGCCTCAATGCAGCACGGGTGGCGCGCCACGAGGTTGCGAGCGCACCGGTGTGAGAGGCGGCGAACGCACCGACGTCGTGCCGGCCGACGACGAGCGCGACGACGGGCTTGCGGGAGCTCAGGCGGCGCACGGCGTCGACCAGCCGGGGTCCGTCGTCGACGGACTCGACATGCAGGGCGATGGCCCGAGTGTCCGGATCGGCCGCGAGGTGGTCGAGGACATCCGGCGTGGAGATGTCGACCGCGTTGCCGAGCCCGACGGCGAGGCTGATGCCGTGCCCGGCCTCGACCAACAGGAAGGACAGGGCGTGGTTCACCCCACCGCTGGCAGCGACGACGGCGACCCGGCCGGGCCGGACCTGGGCGACGCCGGGAACGAAACTGGCCGTCACACCGGCGTGCGGGACGAGGAATCCGCTGGTGTTGGGCCCGAGCAGCCGAATCCCGGTGTCGGCGACGACCTCGGCGATCGCTGCTTGCAGCCCGACCCCCGCCCCGCCCGCTTCGGCGAAGCCTCCACCGCAGATCACGGCGGCGCCCACCCCCGCACGTGCGGCATCGGCCAGGACAGCAGGGCAGGCGGTGGCAGGTACGCAGATCATGGCCAGGTCGACCGGTCCTGCGTCGGCGGCATCCATGACGGACAGGTGCATGGTGTCGTCGCGGCTGTTGACCAGCGCGAGATGACCGCCGCGTGCGGCGAACCCACCCAGTGAGCGGGCGAGTGTCGCGCCGAGCTTGCCCGAAGTGCGGGAGGCCCCGATCACGGCGATCCCGCGAGGGGCGAAGAGCGAGGAGAGGCCGGCGACCCGGCCCGCCGCATCGCGACGCGGCGCGGTGCTGGTCATTCGGGTACCTCCACGGGATCGGCGCGGCCGGAGTGCACCACGGTCACGGCATGGTCCCGAGTCGGCGACGGCGTCCGGGCCGACGAGTCGAGTCGGCTGCCTGTCGTGCATGCGGGCACTTCGGCCTCGTTCTGACGGGCGACCATGTCTGCCCGCGATGCGTGGAGCGTCTGCATCGTCATGGCGTCGCGCTGTCTGACCTCCTCAACACGGCCTAGTACTTCGTGGCGGTCGCGACGGGCGGGCCCGAGCGCGGCCCGTACGGCGCCGCGTCGAGCCAGGCGCCCGCGCGCTGCCAGCGCGGTGCCAGCAGTGCGGCGGCGTGCATCTTGAGCCGCATCCGCGGATCTCTCGGCTCCATGTGTGCCAGCGCGGTGCCGGCCGCGGTGCGGTTGTACTCCGCCGCGGTGCGCCGCTCGGCCGCGAAGCGTGCGATCGCCGCGCGGCCGTCGGCCTGCAGCGCGTCGGCGACCGCACCGGCGGCCGACGCGGCGTCGGCGATGCCGGAGTTCATCCCGCGCGCGCCGAACGGAGCGAACAGGTGCGCCGCCTCGCCGACGAGCAGGACACGGTCGTGACGGTCAGTGAACGTATCGGCGATCACCTGGAGGAACTGATAGGTCGAGACCCACGTGACGCGCTCGACGTACGCGGCAGGCACCACGGCGCGCAGCCAGTCACGCACGCCCTGCTCGCTGCCGAAGGCGTCGGGATCGTCGTCGACGCGGCACTGCAGGTCGACGCGCCAGCCGCCTGCGAAGGGCACGAGCAGGACGTTGCGCCCGGCGACCGCGGGGTGCGCGTAGTGGAAGACGCGCTCCGGCGGCAGCGGCGCCGCGGGGTCGTCGCTGACGTCGACCACGACGAACGAGTTCG
>DASYES010000149.1:0-2756 GCA_036498885.1 Pseudonocardia sp. | reverse complement strand
CCTGGTCGCGAGCTCGGTCGACCGCGGCCGCGACCCTGTCCCGCTGCGGTCCCGAGACCAGCGGCCCGATCTGGGTCTCGGTGTCGAGGGGGTCACCCAGCCGCAGCGCCCGGGTGCGGGCGACGAGCCGGTCGACCACAGCGTCGTACATGTTCTCCGCCACCAGTACGCGCGCTCCCTGCACGCAGGTCTGACCCGTCGCGATGAACGCCGCGAAGAGCGCGCCCGCCACGGCGTCGTCGACGTCCACGTCGTCGAAGACGATGACGGGCGCCTTGCCACCGAGCTCCGCGGTCACCGGGATCAGGGACCGTCCGGCGTTGGCCGCCACCACGCGGCCGGTCTCGGTGCCGCCGGTGATGTCGAGCTTGTCGAGCCCCGGGTGCTCGGAGAGGAATCGTCCGGTCGTGGCACCCATCCCGGTGACGGAGTTGACCACGCCGGGCGGCACACCCGCATCCTCCAGCAGGGCCACGAGCGCCGAAGGCACCGCCGGCCCGAGTTCGCTCGGCTTCACCACGATGGAGTTGCCGGCCGCGAGGGCGGCCGACAGCTTCTTCATCGTGATCAGCAGCGGGTGGTTCCACGGTGTGATCAGCCCGGCCACGCCCAGCGGGACCCGCCGCACCACGTTCAGATAACCGGTGCCGAACTCGGGCGCCGTGCCCTCCGCGGACTGCGCCACCGCGCCGAAGTACTCCAGCCATTCCGGCAGGCGGCGCAGCTGGGCGCGCATCTCGCGCAGCGGTCGCCCGATCTGCAGCGTCTCCAGCCGGGCGTACTCGTCGATGCGGTCGGCCAGCAGCGCGGCCGCACGGTTGAGGATGCGGGCCCGGTCGCGGGGGCGCATGCCGCTCCAGCGCCGGTCCTCGAACGCGGACCTGGCCGCAGCGACGGCCGCGTCGACGTCAGCGGCGCCGGCGTTCGCGACCTCGCCGAGGTGCTCGCCCGTCGCGGGGTTGTACAGCGGAAACGTCGCACCGTCGGCCGCCGGGACCTGTTTCCCGTCGATGTGCAGCATGATCCGCTCGGGCATGCTTGCGTCCGTCACAGCTCGTCGTCTCCTTGATGTCTGCCGAAGAGTCGTTCGGCGTTGCCGTGCGCGATCGCCTCGAGCTCGTGGGTGGACAGCTGCAGCCCGTCCAGCTGCTCGTCGAGCCCGCCTGCGCCCATGTCGAACGGCATGTCGGTGCCCAGCACGACCCGGTCCGAGCCGACCTGGTCGACGAGGAAGCGGAGCGCGGCGCTGCCGTGGGTCAGGGTGTCGTAGTGGAACCGCCGCAGGTACTCGCTGGGCGGATACGCGCAGCCCTGCGCCTCCGGCCGCACGCGATGCCCGTGGTCGAGCCTGCCCATCTGGTAGGGCAGGTGTCCGCCGCCGTGCACCAGGAGGAGGTCGAGGCCGGGTAGGGCGTCCAGCGTTCCGGAGAGGATCAGGCGGGATGCGCAGACAGCGGTCTGCCATGGGTTGCCCTGCAGGTTGGTCAGGTAGAAGTCGCTCAGCGGGCCGGGCGTCGAGCCGACGTAGTAGGGGTGGACCATCAGCGGCACGGACAGCTCGGCCGCCGCCGCGAGCACCGGGCGCAGGCTGTCGTCGTCGAGCGGCACACCCTCGGCGTGCGGGCCCACCTCGGCTCCGCGGAACCCGAGCTCGATCACGCACCGCCGCAGCTCGTCGACCGCTGCACGCGGATCCTGCAGCGGCAGGGTCGCCATGGCGCTGAACCGGTCCGGCGCCGCCGCCACCATGCCTGCAATGGCGTCGTTCACGATCCGGGCGGCCGCAGCGGCATCGGCCGGTTCGATCCAGTACAGGAACAGCGGCGGTGCGACGGACAGGACGGCGCTGTCGACGCCGCAGGCGTCCATGGCCTTGAGCCGCATCTGAACGTCGTGGAACTCGGCGAGCAACGGGTAGCGGTAGCCCTGCCGGTGCACCACCCAGGGCGATCCCTCCCGCTCCGCGATCGTGATGCCGTCCGGGGCGCCGCCGTCGTACATCGCGTCGACCAGGGTCTGCGGGATGACGTGGGCGTGCGTGTCGACGACCTTCATCGGGAATCCCCCAGCGCTGCCAGAACCTCCTGAGCCGGCGCGACCCAGCCGAAGGCCTGCCGGATCACGGCCAGCGCGGCGTCGTGCAACTGCCGGTCCATGGTGTCCACGCAGTCCTCCACCACCACCGGCGCGAAGTCGCGGGTGTTGGCCGCGACGGCGGTGGCCAGCACGCAGCTGTTGGTGTTCACACCGGTGAGCAGCACCGTGTCGAGGGATCGGGAGCGCAGCACGTGGTCCAGGTCGGTGGCCACGAAGCAGTCGTAGCGCTTCTTGCTGTCGACCACGAGGTCGTAGTCGGCCTCGTAGACCTCCGGCATCAGCTCCAGCCCCGGGCTGCCGGGCAACTGGTGGCGCATCGCGTTGGACCGGCTGGCGCCGGTGTCCGCGACGGCCGCCCACCACGGGTTGGAGGCGATCTCCGCGGCGGACCGGTAGGAGGTGACGACGTGCACCACCGGCACGCCCTGGTTGCGCACCTCGCGCAGGAACTCGGCGTTGGCCTTGGTGACGCGCGCGGCCGCGTCGGCGGGCAGGGGCATCGTCGCCACCTCGGGATCGAGATGGCCGCGGTGCAGGTCGATGGTCACGACGGCGGCTCGCCTGCCGGACAGTGGGAGGGTCATGCGGGAGCGACCTCCTTCGGGTGAGAACGGCGTTCGATCTGCCCCGTGGGCAGCACGTAGTCCACGACGTCCTCG
>DASYES010000148.1:0-2439 GCA_036498885.1 Pseudonocardia sp. | reverse complement strand
TGCGCGTCGCCGTTGCCGGCGCTTCGCACTGGCACCTCGACCTGTACCTCCCGACCCTGCTGGAGCTGCCCGACGTCGAGCTGGCCGGCGTCAGTGATCGGGACGCGAGTGCGGCCCAGGCCCTGGGTGAGCGGCTGGGCTGCCCGTGGTCGGACTCCGACGAGCAGCTCTACGACGACGTCCGGCCCGACTTCGTGCTGGCACTGGGCTCGCACGCGGAGATGGTGGGGGAGGCCGAGCACCTGCTGGACCGCGGCATCCCGTTCGCGATGGAGAAGCCGTGCGGCATCGACGCGGAGCAGGTGCGCCGGCTGGCGCGTCGGGCCGAGGCCGAGGGTGCGTTCGCGGCGGTGCCCTTCGTCTGGCGGCAGAGCGAGCTGCTCAGCGTGATGCGCGAGCTGTTCGCCGACGACGAGATCGACTACCTGTCGTTCCGGTGGATCGCGGGCACTCCCCAGCGATACCTCGACTCCGGCTGCGGGTGGATGCTCGACCCCGCACAGTCCGGCGGCGGCTGCACGATCAACCTCTCCGTGCACCTGTTCGACCTCGCCCGGGTGCTCTTCGGGCCCGAGGTCGACGTGGCGGGGGCCGTCATGTCGAACGCGGCCCACGGGCTGCCGATCGAGGACCACTCACTCGTGAGCCTGCGCAGCGGTGCGCGCAGGTTCCACGTCGAGACCGGCTATCTGCTGCCTGGCCCGCACTCGACGTTCGACATGCGGTTCAGCGTCGTCGCGCGTGACCACTACCTCATCGCCACCGGGCCGGACGACGTCGAGGTCATTCGCGCCGACGGAGTCCGCGAGCACGTGCGGGCACACACCACGAACGTTCCGCACTACCCGGTTTTCGTCCGGGACGTCCTGCGCCGGGTCCGGGAAGGCGAACGACCGCTGGCGTCGCTCACCGACATGGCCGCGGTCATGGATCTCGTGCAGGACGCGTATGCCCTGGCCGGCCCCCTGCCGGCGGGGATCGGGAAGTCCGCAGAGGAAGGCTCACCATGAGCGATCGGGGCACCGGCCTGCTGCTCGTCATGATCGACATCGATCCGGCGTACGAGGAGGACTTCAACCGCTGGTACGACGAGGAGCACGTCCCGGAGCGGCTCGCGTGCCCGGGCTTCCTCTCGGCACGGCGGTTCGTCAGCGTCGAGGGCGAACCGAAGTACCTCGCGCTCTACGACCTGGACAACCCGGAGGTGCTCGAGACCGAGGCCTACAAGGCGATGCAGCCGCCCACCGAGTGGACCAAGCGCGTGAGCCCCCACTGGACCTCCTACGTGCGCAACGTCTATCGCGAGATCCCGAGCAGGGCGTCCTGACATGGCCAGGCACTCCGACGGCAGCTCGCTGCTGTTCCTGCACCCGGTCGGTCTCGACCGTCGTTGCGCCGAGTGGCTGGACCTGCCCCCGGTACGCGCCGTGACGATGCCGGGCCATGGTGAGCGGGAGCGGGCCCGTCCCGGCCTCACCCTCGCCGACATGGCCGACGAGATCGTGGGCCACAGCACCGGGCCGCTCGACGTGGTGGGCGCGTCACTGGGCGGCATGGTCGCGCTGCACCTGGCGCTCGGACATCCGGACCGCGTGCGATCCCTCGTGCTCGCCTGCACCACCCCGCGCGGTGACTCGGCCGTCATGAACGACCGGGCCGACGTCACCGAGGACAGGGGATCGGTGGGAATGCTCGAGGACACGCTGACCCGGTGGTTCACCCCCGCGGCGCTCGAAGCCGACCGGGACGACCCGTACATGGCGTACGCGCGGGAGCGGCTGCTGGCGATGGACTCGGGGGCGCTGGCCGACACCTGGCGGGCGATCGGCACGCACGACGTGCTGGAGCGGCTGGGTGAGATCCGCGTGCCCACCACGTGCATCGCGGGGATCCGCGACCTGTCGACCCCGATCGACGTGATGAGGGATCTGGCTGCGCGGGTGCCCGATGCGCGGCTGGTGGAGATGGACGCCCCGCACATGGCCTTCCTCGAGCGGCCGCGGGAGTTCTCCGCGGCGGTACTGGAACACCTGGCGTGGGCCGGGCAGCAGGCCAGCACCGAGGGAGCACTGCGCTGATGGGAGCACTGCGCTGATGGGAACACTGCGCTGATGGGAGCATTGCGATGATCATCGATCTGCACCGCCACCTGTGGTCGATCTTCGAGCGGTACGCCGCTGTGCGGGAGATCGCCGCGCGCGGAGGAGTCGCCGGGGTGCACCGGCACGCCGAGGCGCCCGTGCAGGACGTCGGCGCGCGTGCGGGCGAGATCCGTGCCGAGATGGAGAAGGCCGGGGTCGACCGCTCGTGCCTGCTGCTCGGCGACTACGGGCTGCGCCTCGGGGAGGGCGACCGGTCGATCGAGGAGGAGAACCGGCTCGCCACCGACCTCGCCCGGGAGGACCCGGAGCACTTCATCGCCTTCTTCGGGATCGACCC
>DASYES010000147.1:0-5615 GCA_036498885.1 Pseudonocardia sp. | reverse complement strand
GCTGCGCGCAGACCATCCCGCGGATGAACGGCGCAGTGGCCCCCCACGCGACGAACGGGAGCACCACAAGATCGTGGCGCTCCCGCAGGTGGGCCCGCTCGTGGGCGAGCACGGCCTGCACAGCGGGCGGGTCCAGCACGTCGAGGACCCCGGCGGAGAGCACGAGCCGCGACCGCATGCCCGGCAGGCAGTACGCGACCGGAATCGGATGGTCGAGCACATGGGCGCCGGGCACGGCAGGCCACGGCGTGCCCAGCAGGTCGAGCAGGTCACGGTGGCGACGGCGGGCCCGCACGGTTCGCACGGCGACTGCCGCCAGCACCCACAGCAGCCGCAGCGCCAGCACGAGTGCCGCGAGCAATGCGATGAAGTGGGCGAGCGTGAGCGCCCGGGGAACCTCGCCGACGGCCAGCGCGTCGAGAGCACCGGACGCGGCGGCCGGCAGCGACGGCCCGAGCGGCGAGAGCCCGTACACCACGCCGGAGCCGAGCAGCGCCAGTCCGCCGGCAAGCCCGACCGCCTGCCAGACGAGCAGTGCGCCGACGGGGTCGCGAGCAGGCCACTGGGCGGCGGCGAGCGCTCTGCTGGCCGGCTCGGCGAGGAGTACGCCGAGCACGAGCAGACCGACCGCGGTGAGCGTCATCGGTAGCAGATTGGTTCAGTCGAGCAGCTTGCGCAAAGCGGCACGCTCGTCAGCGGCGATCGTGCCGAGGAAGCGGGCCAGCGCAGCCCCCCGGTCCGGCGCCGCGTCCAGTGCGTCTCGCATGAGCTCCGCCACGTGATCCTCACGGCTCGCCACCGACCGGTAGCGGTGAGCCCGACCCTCCCGTTCCCGGGTGACGAGGCCCTTGCGCTCCAACCGTCCGAGCACCGTGAGCACCGTGGTGGTGGCCAGGTCGCGGCTGGCCAACGCCTCCTGCACATCGCGCGCGGTAACAGGTCCGGTGGCCGACCACAGGGTCTCCATCACGGCCCGCTCCAGTTCCCCCAGCGTCGGCACTCATCCATTCTACTTCAGGTAGAAGGCTTCTGGGACCTCCATCCCGGGGATCTCCACAACAAGTCTTTACCCCGGGGTAACAGATGTCGACGATCACGCGACGGCCGGTGGCCGACCTCACTCGGCCGCCGGTGCCAGAGGCATAGTTGGGGCCATGGCTGACGCGGGCGACATCCGTATGGGCACGGCGCGAGGCCGATGGGTGCTCCTCACGACCGTGCTCGGATCCAGCCTCGCGATGATCGACAGCACCGTGGTGAATGTGGCGCTGGCACACATCGGCGCCGATTTCGACGCCGGCTTCGTCGCGCTGCAGTGGACCGTCAACGCGTACACGCTCACCCTCGCCTCCCTGATCCTGCTCGGCGGGTCGCTCGGTGACCACTTCGGGCGACGCCGCATCTTCGTCATCGGCGTCGTGTGGTTCGCGGTGGCGTCGCTGCTGTGCGGTCTCTCCCCGAACGTCGAGACGCTCATCGTGGCCAGGGCGCTGCAAGGCATCGGAGGAGCGCTCCTCACGCCCGGCAGCCTGGCGCTGATCTCGGCGTCGTTCCACGGACCGGACCGGGCCGCCGCTGTCGGCGCCTGGTCGGGCCTCAGCGGGATCGCCGGTGCCATCGGGCCCTTTCTCGGGGGTTGGCTCGTGGAGTGGAACTGGCGGGCGGTGTTCCTCATCAACCTCCCGCTGGCCGTGCTCGTCGTCGCGGTGGCGCTGCGGCACGTACCCGAGAGCCGCGACACCGAGTCCGTCCCCGGCCTGGACATCTCCGGCACGGCGCTCGCCGTGCTCGGCCTCGCCGGCCTGACCTACTCGCTGACCGGGCTCAGCGAACGCGGGGCAGCGCCGGACCTGGTCATCGGCTTGGCCGTCGGGATCGTGGCGCTTGTCGCGTTCGTGCTGGTGGAGCGGCGTTCGCAGCACCCGCTGGTACCACCCGAGCTGTTCCGCAACCGGACGTTCAGCGCCACCAACGCGGTGACGTTGCTGATCTACGCCTCCAACGGTGTGGTGTTCCTGCTGCTGGTGCTGCAGCTACAGACCGTGGCCGGCTTCAGCCCGCTCGCTGCCGGCACGTCCCTGCTGCCCGTCACAGTGATCATGCTGGCGTGCTCCGCGCGCGCCGGAGCCCTCGCCGGACGGATCGGGCCGCGGTTGCCGCTGACACTCGGTCCGTTGATCAGCGCGGTGGGGTTGCTGCTCATGCTGAGGATCGGTGCCGACGCGGCATGGCTGACCGACGTTCTGCCCGCTGTGATCGTCTTCGGTGCGGGCCTGGCGCTGACCGTAGCGCCGCTCACCGCCACCGTGCTCGACAGCGCCCCGGACCGCTACGCGGGCTCGGCGTCAGGCGTGAACAACGCGGTCGCCCGGGCGGCGGGACTGCTGGCGGTTGCCGTGATCCCCGGTGTCGCCGGCATCAGAGGTGACGACTACGCCGACCCTGCCTCCCTCGATGCAGGGTTCAGGATCGCGATGGTGATCGCGGCGGCCCTGCTGGTGGGGGCGTCGCTGCTGGCGTTCGCGGTGGTCCGGCGACCGCTGCGGGCTGCGGACGCCGGACAGGCCGGCGACGGCGTCCCGCATCGGGTGCGAATCGAGGACTACCCGCACTGTGGTGTCGTCGCCCCGCAGGTGTGTCCCGAGGAGGAGCAGGTGCGGAGCGAGTGAGCTGATCAGGGGCTGTTGCGAACCTGCCCGTTCGCAGCGCGGTCAGGGAGCCGGGACCGCACCCGAGGCCCGTGAAGGCCGCCGCGTACCGGGCCCGGCAGGTGCCGGCCGACCGGTCCGCGGCGGCCTCGTGAGGTGCCGGTTCCTACGCCTCAGCGGAGCTTCAGCGCCTCCGCGAGCTCACGCAGGGCGGGCAGCGGGTCGTCGGCGTTCGGCAGCACCTGGGCGCACACGTGGTCGGCGCCCGCGTCGAGGTGCTCGGTGAGCCGGGCGGCCACGGCGTCGGCGTCGCCGTGGGCGACGAGGGCGTCGATCAGCCGGTCGCTTCCGCCGTCGGCCACGTCCTCGTCGCTCCACCCCAGTCGCTTGAGGTTGGACACGTAGTTGCGCAGGCCGAGGTAGGGCTTCGCGACGACAGGACGCCCGATGGCGCGGGCGCGCTCCGGGTCGGTGTCGAGCACCACCTTGTGCTCGGGCGCGAGCAGCGTGCCCGCTCCGAGGATCTTCCGCGCCTCGCGGGTGTGCTCCGGGGTCGTCAGGTAGGGGTGGGCACCTGCTGTCCGCTCGGCGGCCAGGGCAAGCACCTTGGGCCCCAGCGCGGCGAGCGCCCGCCCCTCCACCGGCACCTTCGCGGCGTCGAGGCGGTCGAGGTAGTCGACGATCATGTCGTAGGGCTTGCGGTACTCCTTGACCGCCTCGGGGTGCCCGATGCCCACTCCGAGCAGGAAACGGCCGGGGTACGCCGCCTCGATCCGGTGGTAGGACGCCGCCACCTCCTCGGCGGGGGTCGTCCACATGTTGACGATGCCGGTGGCCACGGCGATGTGCCGCGTTGCGGCGAGCATCGACTCGGCGAGGGCGAGGTCCCCGGCAGGCGAGCCGCCGACCCAGATGGCGCCGTAGCCCAGCGCCTCCACCTCCGACGCAAGCTCCGCGCTGAGGCCGGTTGAGACGCGCCAGATTCCGTAACGCCCGAGTTCTACCGTCATATCGGCGGCAACCTCGCCGCGTCCCGGCGCATTCCGGCCACTGTCGGTGGCGACGCATAAGGTCACGCCGTGAACCGAGACCTGACCGCTCGGGCCGCTCCGCTGCGGATGCGTCCGCGTGTGGTCGTGCCCGCCGACACGCGTCTCCCGCGCGACGCTCCGGCCGGCACCGAGGCGGTGATCGTCGGCGGCGGGGTGGCCGGGGTCACGGCCGCGGTCGTGCTCGCCGAGCGTGGCGTGCCGGTCACGCTGCTGGAGGCCGCGCCCACGCTCGGCGGCCGCCTCGGCGCGTGGCCCCACACCCTGCCCGACGGCACGGAGCAGGTGGTCGAGCACGGTTTCCACGCCTTCTTCCGCCACTACTACACGTGGCGCTCGGTGCTGCGCCGGATCGACCCGGAGCTGAGCTTCCTGCGTCCGGTCAGCGGCTATCCGGTGATCTCCCGGGAGTACCCGCCCGAGCAGCTCACGGGCCTCCCCGGGGCACCCCCCTTCAACCTGCTCGCGCTGTTCGCCCGCTCCCCCAGCCTGGGCCTGCGCGATCTCCTCGGCTCCCGGCAGGCGCTGGCCGCCGAGCTGCTCGCCTACGACCGGGAGCGCACCACGGCGCTGTTCGACGCCGTTCCGGCAGCGGAGTTCCTGGCCGGGCTGCGGATGTCCGACCGCGCGCTGGCGATGCTCTTCGAGGCGTTCGCGCGGTCGTTCTTCGCCGAGCCGGCGGCGCTGTCCTCAGCCGAGCTGATCGCGATGTTCCACTACTACTTCCTCGGCAACCCCGAGGGCATCGCCTTCGACGCGCCCGCCACCGACCACCTCACCTGCATCTGGGAGCCGCTGCGGGCCCTGCTGGAGAAGCGCGGCGCGGAGGTCCGCACGTCCACCACGGCGAGCGCGATCGTTCCGGCCGACGGCCACCGCTGGCGTGTCGAGCTCTCCGACGGTTCCACGCTCGACACGCGCCACCTGGTGCTGGCCGTGCACCCGGGTGCCCTACGGAGCCTGCTCGCGGCGTCACCGCGCGCCGCCGAGGCCGCGCCGCGGCTCGCGGAGAAGGCGGCCGCGCTCCCGCTGGCCCCACCGTTCGCCGTCACCCGAGTCTGGCTCGGCTCCGACGTCGCACCCGAACGCCCCGTGTTCAACGCGGTCAGCCGGGAAGCCACACTCGACTCGGTCACCGTCTACTCCCGGCTGGAACAGCCGTGCGCCGAGTGGGCGGCGCGCACCGGTGGGTCGGTGCTCGAGCTGCACTCCTACGCCTGCTCCGCGCCCGACGGCCCCACGGCCACTGCTCGCATGCGCGCCGAGCTCGCCGCGCTGTGGCCGGAGACGCGCGACGCCCCTGTGGTGCACCTCCAGCAGCGGTTCGAGGCCACGGCCCCCACCTTCCCGCCGGGCGGTGCCGGCACCAGGCCCACGGTCAGCGGCGATGCCAGAGGAATCCGGGTGGCCGGCGACTTCGTGGACACGCCGTTCCTCACCGGCCTCATGGAGCGTGCATCGGCGTCGGGCGTGCTGGCGGCCAACGACGTGCTCGCCGAGGTCGGCGCCGGTCCGGAGGAGATCCTGGGCGTGCCGCAGCGTGGGTTGCTCGCCGGCCTGCTCCCCCGCCGCACCGCCGCGTGGCGCGGATGAAGATCGCGCTCGACCCCGGGCCGCGCGACGGACCGGCCCGGATCCAGCGGCTCGACCACGACGGTGTGCCGCTCGGACCCGCGGAGACGCTCGGGCCGCTGGCCCGCGTCGCCGACCTGGAGCGGCAGAACGCGCCGCGGTGGGTGGTGGCGCGGGCACGCACGTATCGGCGGCTGCTCGCCGCCGGGGTACAGGTGGCACGCGCCCACGACGTCGAGCTGGTGGAAGGGCTTCTCGTCGGCGCGGCGGGCCACTTCGGGGCGCCGCACGGGCTCGCCGCGGCCGTCGCCCGGCTCCATGGGCACGCGCCCGAACCCGACCCGCC
>DASYES010000146.1:0-12233 GCA_036498885.1 Pseudonocardia sp. | reverse complement strand
CAGGTGCAGCGAGAACACCTGCAGCAGCGAGTCGTTGGCGCAGTGCGGCGTGCACGGGATGCCTGCGGCCTCGGCCAGCACGGCCACCTTGCGCGCTCGCGAGATCCCGCCGATGTAGCCCACGTCGGGCTGCACGATGTCGACGGCCCGGCCACCGATCATGCGATGGAACTGCGGCAGCGAGATGTCCTGCTCCCCGCCCGAGACGGGGATGTCCAGCGCGGCAGCCACCTGCGCGGTCTGCTCGAGCTCCGGGAACGGGCACGGCTCCTCGAAGTGGAAGTACCCGTGCTCCTCCAGGAGCCTGCCCACGCGGATCGCGCGGCCCACGGAGAAGCCGCCGTTCGCGTCGGCCGAGATGTCCACGCCGTCGCCGAGCACCGCGCGAACGTGCGGGATGATCCGCTCCGTCCGGCCGGGTGCCGCGTCGACGTCACGGCCCATCGCCTCACCCACGCGGATCTTCACCGCGCGGAAGCCCTGCTCGGCGATCAACCCGGCGAGGCGATCGGCCTCCTGCTCCGGCGTGATCGACCGCAGCATGCTGGATGCGTACATCGGTACGGACGTCCGTGCGTACCCGCCAAGGAGCTTCGCCACCGGCCGGCCGGTGACGATGCCCAGCACGTCCCACAGCGCCGTGTCGACCCCGGCGAGGGCCCGATGCAGAAAGCTGCTCGGGAACTTGTAGTGCACGCGCAGGCACTCGTCGACCAGCGCCTCGACGTCCCAGGGGTCCCGGCCGAGAAACAGCGGGGCCACCATCGTGTGCAGCACGTGTGCGCTGGTGGCGGCCTCGTAGGGCGCGGTCTGCCCGATGCCGAGGACACCGTCGTCGGTGCCGACCCGCACGATCGCGAGCGGCCCGCGGACGAGGGTCTCGATGCGGGTGATCTTCACAGGTGCTTCTCCAGTACGTCGACCAGGCGCGGGCGCACCACGCAGCGTTCGAACGCGAAGCAGTCGGCCAGCGCCCGTGCCTCATCGGCGTCGATCCCGGCGAAGCAGCGCGCGAAGTCGTGCACCATCGGCTCGGCCAGCAGGATGTGGCGCACCAACACGTGGATCCATTGTTGCTGCCCGAACGGGAGCGGGTCGAAGTCGGGGAACTCCTTGGCCACCGTGGCTTCGATCGGGTCGAGGATGTGCCGCACCCCGGTGTCGACGCCGCCCCAGACGTCCACGCCGAGCCGGGCCTTCTTCTCCAGCACGGGCCCGATCCGCTGCAGGTAGGCGGAGTCGGCCGCGGCGTGCACCACGCCCTGCAGCCCGATGTCCTTGTAGGTCCACAGGCTCCAGCCGGCGGCGTGCTCGTCGTAGATGTCGAGCTGGTCGTCCAGCACGCGGTAGCGGGCGTCGTCGCGGGCCGCGTCACCGCTGTACACCGGGCCGAACTCGCCCACCCAGATCGGCGTGCCGGTGCGGCGCATGTACTCCGAGCGCTGCAGGAAGCGGTTCTCGACGTAGTCGCGGTCGACGTACTGGCCCCGGGAGATCCCCGGGTAGTCGCCGCTGTCGGCGAACCCGCCCAGCGCGTAGTCGTGCACCGTGTAGACGGTGTTGTCCCACGGCTCGGCGAAGGCGTCGAACTCCGTGGCGTGCCGGTTGCCGTCCAGGAAGATCACGTGGTGCGGGTCCACCGCGCGGATGGCCTTGTGCAACCGCTCGTAGAACGGGCCGATCGTCTCGCCGTCGGAGTCGGCCGGCTCGTTGAGCGGGTTGTAGCCGGCCACCCACGGGTTGTCCTTGTAGCGGTCGGCCAGCGCCTCCCACAGGTGCACCACCCGGTCCTGGAAGTGGCGATGCGCCCAGAAGAACGACCGGTGCGTCGGGTTGTCGCTGTGCCAGCGCTGGTTGTGGAAGCCGGGGGCCGCGTGGAGGTCGAGCACGGTGTAGAGGCCGTTGCGGGCGCAGGCGTCGATGGCCCGGTCCAGCAGCCGAAAGCCCTCCTCCTTCAGCTGGAGCGGCCGGCCGTCGTCCTCGAAGTGGCGGTAGTGGAACGGCAGCCGCACGCAGTTCATCCCGCGCTCGGCCAGGAACCGGGCGTCCTCGTCGGTGAAGAAGACCTCGAGGAAGCGGTCGAAGAAGGCGGCTGAGACCTCCGGGCCGAGCACCGAGCGCATGGCCTTGCGCTGCAGCTCCTCCGTCGAGGGGTAGCCGGTGATGAAGTTCTCCATGTTCATCCAGCCGCCCAGCCCCACCCCGCGCAGCCGCACGGGCTCGCCCGCAGCGGTCGCGAGGTGGTCGCCGTCGACGCGGATCAGTACGGAGTCGTCGGGCATGGCGTGGAACTCTCCTTCGTCGACCGGACAGGGATCACTTGCCGAAGCCGGCCGTGAGGCCACGCACCAGGTGGCGGCGGCCCAGCACGTAGGCCACGAGCATCGGCAGGGTGGAGAGCACGACGGCCGCGAGCACCGCCGGGACGTTCACGGTGAACTCACCCTGAAACGTCCACAGCGCCATCGGCAGCACGCGGTTGTCTGCGCTCTGGGTGAGGATCAGCGGGAACAGGAACCCGTTCCAGACGTGCAGGCCGTCGTAGATCGCCACCGTCACCAGCGCGGGCCGGGCCAGCGGCAGCACCAGGTTCCAGAGGATCCGCCAGTCGCCCGCGCCGTCGAGCCGCATCGACTCGAACAGCTCGTAGGGGATGTCCCGCATGAAGTTGGCGAGGATCAGCACGGTGATCGGCACCGCGAACCCGATGGACGGCAGGATCAACGCCAGCAGGCTGTCGTAGAGATGCGCGCGCGTGATCATGTAGTACAGCGGGATGATCGTCGCGTGGGTCGGGATCGCCAGGCCCAGCAGGAACACCGAGAACGCCGAGCGGACGAACCGGCCGTTGCCCCGCACCACCGCGTAGGCGGCCATGAGCGAGATCGTCACCGTCACGGCCACCGCTGCCGCCGTGATGATCACGCTGTTGAGGAAGTAGAGGCCGAAGCCGCTCTGCAGCACCAGCAGGTAGTTGTCGAGGGTGATGTCGGTGGGCGGGGCCAGCGGGTTGGTGGAGAAGAATCCGGCCTGGCTGCGAAGGCTGGAGATCACCACGAAGTAGATCGGCAGGATGATCACTGCCAGCCAGATGAACCCCCCGAGCCCGGCGAGCACGTTGGGTGGGCGCCGGGGGCCGCGCCGGGCGGGGCGCACCTGCAGCGGCTGCTCGCCCGCCGTCATCGTGACCGTCATCTAGAGGCCCTCCTGCTCACTGCTCATGCGGGCGAAGCCGGAGAACCTGGTCAGCACGAAGGCCAGCCCCAGCCCTGCCACCACGAGGATCACGGCCAGCACGCTGGCGCCGCCCATGTCGTTGGCCGAGAACCCGGTGAGGTACATGTCGAGCGGCAGCAGCCGCGTGGAGGTGCCCGGGCCACCGCCGGTGAGCACGAACACCACGTCGAAGTAGGTCAGCGAGCCGGTCAGCATCAGCGTCGAGGACGTGACGATGGTGTAGCGCAGCTGCGGCAGCGTGATGTGGCGGAACTGCGCCACCGTGCTCGCGCCGTCGATCGTGGCCGCCTCGTAGAGCGAGGTCGGGATCTGCCGCACTCCGGCCTGGTAGAGCAGCGTGTGGAACGGCACGAACTGCCAGGCGATCACGAAGATCACCACGTACAGCACGAGGTCGGGGTCCCCGAGCCAGTCCTGCGCGAGGAAGCCGAGACCCGGGGCCCCGCCGATCCCGAAGTTCGGGTCGAGGATCGCCTTGAACGCGATGGCCACGGCGGCCGAGGAGAGCAGCAGCGGCACGAAGTACAGCACCGCCAGCACCGCACGGTAGCGCTGCGTGCCCGCGGTGAAGACACCGAGCAGGAGGCTGATCGGCGTCTGCACCAGCCAGGACACCACCATGATCTTCACCGTCAGCAGCAGGGCCTGGCCGGTCACGGGGTCGGTGAGCACGCCTGCCCAGTTGCTCCAGCCCGCCCAGCCCAGCTCCCCGAGCCCGTCCCAGTCGGCGAAGCTCAGCACCACGGCACCCGCGAGCGGGACGAGAGCGAAGACCACGAAGAACACGAGCGCCGGTACGGCCAGCAACCCGTTCGCGCCCGTCCGGCGCGGCCGGCCCGCCGGCGCCGGGACACGCGCCGCGGCCGGGATCGGGGAGGACGCAGTCGAGACCGTCACGGCCGTCAGCTCCCGATCGTCGCGTTCATCGCGGCGGAGAACTGCTCGGGAGTCATCTGGCCGAGGAAGATCTGCTGCAGGTTGGTGAGCAGCGCGTCGCCCTGTGCCGGGCTCAGCGCCTGGTCAAGGGAGAGCTGGAAGCTCGGCGCCTTCGCCGTGACGTCGTAGACCGTCCGGAAGTAGTCGGGGTCGCTCGACGTCGCGATGGTGTCGTCGATGCCGGCCACCGGGGGCACGTTGCCGACAGTGAGCAGATCCATCACGTACCGGTCGTTCAGCAGGTTGTTCGTGATGTAGTCGCGGGCCACCTGCTTCTCCTGCGGGGTGGCGGCCGCGGAGATCGACCAGTAGTTGGACGGGTTGCCCACCACGTCCGCCGGGTCGCCCTTCCCGCCCTCCACGGCCGGGAACGGGAAGTAGCCGAGCTTGCCGTCCTCGACGAACTTCGCGTCGCCCGTCTTGATCGTCTGGTAGGTGGCGGGCAGCCCGAGCGTCATCGCCGCCCTGCCTGTGTAGAGCAGTGCGACGTCCGCGCCGCTGTCGGTGGAGATCGAGGCGAAGCCCTTGATGAACCCGTCCTGGTTCACCAGGTCCTGGATCATCCGGTTCGCCTGGAGCACCGCCGGGTCGGACCAGCCGTCGGGCTTGTTCGCCACGATCCCGTTGAGCACCTCGGGCCCGCCGACGCGGTCGACGAGGTAGGCGAACCACGGCAGGAGCGGCCATTTGGGCTGGCCGGCGACGGCGAACGGCGAGATACCGGCGGCCTTGAACTTCGGCACGAGCGCCATCAGCTCACCCCAGGTGGACGGGGGTTGTGCGCCGATCTTCGCGAACAGGTCCTTGTTGTAATAGATCATCACGGGCTTGACCCCGTTGTTGGGCACGGCGTAGGTCTTGCCGTCGACCTGGCCCACCGCCGCCACCGACGGCAGGAAGCGGTCCTTCAAGGCGGGATCGGCGGCGAGGTCCGAGAGATCGTCGACGGACCCGGCCTCGACGTAGGAGCGCAGCACCCCGCCGCCCCAGTTGTAGATCAGCGTCGGCGCGTCAGCAGCCCCGACGGCCGTACGGATCTTCTGCTTGTAGGGGTCGTTCGCGAACGACTGGGTGGCGAACTTCTGATCGGGGTGAGCGGCGTTCCAGGAGTCGAACGAGTTGTCGAACGCCTTCTCGGTGACGCCGCTGATGATCCACGCCGATGCGCTGCCCTCGCCGCCGGTCTGTGGTCCGGCGGTCCCGCAGGCCGCCGCGCCGACGAGTACCGCGGTGAGTCCCACCGCCGCGAGCGCCCGTCGCGCACTGCCTGATGCCTTCACAACTGTCCGCCTCTCTGACCCCGGTCAATGCCGGTGGACCGGGGCACGTCGGTGGGCGCGGCACCGACGTCAGGCGACTGGCACCGGTGCCCTGGCGAGCTTCCGCTATACGGAATCTCGAGGTCTCGCAGTCCTGGGGACTGGAACTGCAGGGATCTTGCAGCCCTGCGGCCACCGTGTCAATCGTTATCGATAACGTTTTCGAACGCGCTAGAGTCTCGGCTCGTGAGCAGCAGCCGCGTGACCATCCGGGACGTTGCCGCCATGGCAGGTGTGTCCGTGGCGACCGTCTCCAAGGTCCTCAACGAGCGCTACGGCGTGGCGACGAGCACCATCGAGCGCGTCCGCGCGGTGATCACCGAGCTCGGGTACGAGTCGAGCCTCGTGGCGCGGAGCCTGCGCAACCACCGCACGAACGTCATCGGCGTGCTGGTGTGGGACATCGAGCCCTACAGCGCAGAGGTGCTCAAGGGCGTGGCACGCGCCATCAAGGGCACCGGCTACGAGCTGGTGGTCTACGCCGCGGGCGGCAAGGGCGCCGAACGCATGGGATGGGAGAACCGCTACCTGTCCCGGCTTTCCGGCACGCTGATCGACGGCGCTGTCATGGTCACCCCCACCGTGCAGACCGCTCCGTTCGCCGGCCCCGTGGTCGCCGTCGACCCGCACGCGGGCGCGGAGGACGTGCCGACCGTGGCGTCGGACAACCTCCGCGGCGCCCAACTGGCCGTCGAGCACCTGCTGGAGCTCGGCCACCGGCGCATCGGGCTGCTGAGCAGGCCACCCCGCGACCTGGAGTCCGGCCCGCAGCGCGAGGAGGGTTACCGCAGCGCGTTGCGAGCCGCAGGCATCACGCCCGACCCCGACCTGGTGCAGGCGGGCGGGTACGACGACTCGGCTTTGGAGGAAGCGGCGCGGCAGCTGCTGACGATGCCCGACCGCCCCACGGCGATCTTCGCCGCCAACGACGTCTCCGCCATCACGACGATGGAGGTCGCCCGGTCGATGGGCCTCCGGGTGCCCGGTGACCTGTCGGTCATCGGGTTCGACAACGTCCCCGAGAGCGCGATGACCCGGCCCGGGCTCACCACGATCGAGCAGCCGCTCCAGCTGATGGGCCAGCGATCGATCGAGATGCTCGTGGAGCTCCTGGCCGGCAGCGAACCGGCCGAGACACACGTGCGCCTACCCACCCGGCTGGTAGTACGAGGCTCCTGCGCCGCCCCATGATCGCCACGAGATCCGGCTATCCGCCCCAAGCGGGGCGATCACCCGGTTCTCACCAAGATCTTGTCCCGGAACTCGCCCATGATCGGCATGCGATCGTGCGATCCGCCCTCCGGAGGGCGATCACCCGGATCTCGCACCGATCTTGTCCCCCGCCGGCAAGCCCGGCGCGGAGACGTGCTGCCGGGCCCTCTCGGCGAGCTCGCGGAACGGGCGACTCGCGCACTGGAACCGGGCGACTCGCGGGGCGCAACGGGCAACTCGCAGACTCGATCCGGGCGACCCGCGCAGCGGATCGGGGCGACTCGCGGGTGCAGCGGGCGACTCTCGCACCCGGCCCGCGCGACTCGCGCACCGGAACCTGGCGACTCTCGCACCGGATCGGGGCGACTCGCGGGGTGGGCCGGGCGGCTCGCGCTGGAATCGGGCGACTCGCGGGGGCCGTCCTCGGGGAGGGGGTGCGCTCAGCGCCAGACCGTCACGCTGCGCCGCACCGGGCGCGCGCCCTCGTCGCTCACGAACAGCTCGGGTGATCGCTCCCGAACCCGTTCGACGTCGTCGAACACCGCACGCAGGTGCTCCCGCAGCGCCGCCTCCGCCGTCGCGAGGTCGCCCGCGGCGAGCGCATCGACCACTGCCGCGTGCTGTGCGACCAGCAGCGCGATGGGGCTGACCGTGCGGAGCCCCAGCCGGCGAGCCCGGTCGAGGTGGGCCTTGGCCGACTCGACCACGCGCCACGCCCCCGCGTGCCCCCCGACGGCGAGCAGCAGCTGGTGGAACTCCTCGTCGAGCCGGAAGAACTCCTCCACGTCATCATCGAGCTCGCGCTGGCGGGCGAGCACGTCCCGGAGCGCGGTGAGTGCTGTGTCGTCGAGGCGGCTTGCGGCATCGCGCAGCGACGCGACCTCGATCGCCTCGCGAACGAACTGCGCGTCGGCGACCAGCCGCATGTCCAGGCGGGAGACGAACGAGCCGAGCTGTGGGAAGACCTGCACGAGGTCCTCGTCGGCGAGCAGGATCAGGCTCTCCCGCACCGGGGTGCGCGACACCGACAGCCCGGCGGCGAGCTCGTTCTCCGACAGCGGCGCACCGGGTGGCAGCTCGCCGCTGATGATCTGCCGCCGGAGCTGCTCGTGCACCACCGCGCGCGCCGACCGGACCACGCCTGCCCCCTGTCCCACCGCGACACCGTAGCGGTTGCCGAGCGAAGTATGGCAGTGCTTGTATGGCAGTGCCCCCCAGCACTGCTCCCAGGAGTGTCGATGCCGCCCGAACACACTCCCGCCCCCGAAGCGGGAACCGCTGCCGGGAAGTCCCGGCAGTGCTGAGACGCACCGTCGCGGCCTCGGTGATCGGCACGATCGCCGAGTACTACGACTTCTTCATCTACGGCACCGCCTCAGCGCTGGTGTTCAACACGGTCTTCTTCCCCCAGGTCGACCCGTTGGTCGGGACGCTCGCGGCGTTCTCCACCTACGCCGTCGGGTTCTTCGCCCGTCCGCTCGGCGGGATCTTCTGGGGTTGGGTCGGCGACCGCGCCGGACGCAAACGCACGCTGGTCGTCACGCTCCTGCTCACCGGCATCGGCACGTTCGCGGTCGGCCTGATGCCCACCTACGACGAGATCGGCATCTGGGCCGCGGTCATCCTCGTGTGCGTGCGGCTGGTCCAGGGCTTCGGCGTCGGCGGCGAGCAGGGCGGAGCCGTGCTGCTCACCGCGGAGGCCTCGCCACCGGAACGCCGCGGGTTCGTCACCAGCTTCGTGCAGCTCGGCTCCCCCGCCGCCTACCTCATCCCGACGGCGCTGTTCGCCGTGCTCGAAGCCCGGCTCACCGAGGAGCAGTTCCTGTCCTGGGGCTGGCGCGTTCCGTTCCTGCTCAGCGCCGTGGTGGTGGTGATCGGGCTCTACATCCGGCTACGGGTGCCGGAGTCGGCGGCCTTCCGCGCGGTCAAGGAGGGGCGGCCCACGAGGTCCCCGCTCGCCACGCTGGCGAGCGAGAACCGCTCCGAGGTGGTGGGCGGCACCCTGGCGAAGTTCGTGGAGGCGGCGGTCTTCCCGTTCTACACGATCTTCCTGGTCACCTACGCCACCAGCCAGGGCGTCCGGTCGGGGATCGTGCTGGACGCGGTGATCATCGCGATCCTGGCCGAGTTGATCCTGATCCCGGTCATCGGCAGGCTCACCGACCGGGTGGGCAGGCGCCCGGTCCTCCTCGGCGCCGCCGTGCTCAACCTCGTGCTCGTGGTGCCGGCGTTCCTCGCCGTCCGCACGGGCGACGTCGTGCTCATCACACTGCTCCTCGTCGCGGGACTCGCGCTCGGGCACGGCGGGACGTACGCGCCGCAGGCGTCCTACTTCCCGGAGCTGTTCCCGTCCTCCGCGCGCTACAGCGGCGTCTCGATCGTGTGGCAGTTCGGGGCGATGATCGCCAGCGGACCGTTCACGGTGGTGGCGGCGGCACTCCTGGTGGTCGGGCACGGCGCCTTCACCTGGCCCGCCGTCTACGTCGCCGCGCTGGTTCTCGTGAGCATCCTCGCCCTTCTACGAATGCCCGAGACCGCACCCGGACGGCTCGGGGGCCGTGAGTACGCCGACTGGACCGGCGGCCGGACGAACGTCAGATATCTGCACGAGGAGAGGGCATGACCACGATCGCCGAGGCCCGCGTGATTGTCACCTCACCGGGCCGCAACTACGTCACGCTCAAGATCACCACGTCCGACGGCGTGGTCGGCTGGGGCGACGCCACCCTCAACGGCCGCGAGCTCGCCGTGGCGGCCTACCTGACCGACCACGTGTGCCCGCTGCTCGTCTGCCGCGACCCGGCGCGCATCGAGGACACCTGGCAGCTGCTCTACAGAGGTGCCTACTGGCGCCGCGGCCCCGTGACGATGACGGCGATCGCCGCGGTGGACATGGCGCTGTGGGACATCAAGGGGAAGGTGGCCGGGCTGCCGGTCTACCAGCTGCTCGGCGGCGCGGCGCGCGACGGCGTGCTGGTGTACTGCCACGCCAGCGGCTCGGACGTCCCCGCCCTGCTCGACGATGTGGCGCGCCACCTCGACCAGGGCTTCCTCGCGGTGCGGGCGCAGGCGGCGGTGCCCGGGCTGGAGGGCACCTACGGCGTCCCCGCCCCCGACGGGAAGCTCTACGAACCCGCATCGGCGGCGCTGCCGGCGGAGCACCTCTGGGACACCGGGCCCTACCTGCGCTTTGCTCCGGAGATGCTCGGTGCGGTCCGGGAGCGCTTCGGCTTCGACTTCCACCTGCTGCACGACGTGCACCACCGGCTCTCGCCGATCGAAGCGGGCCGGCTCGGCCGCGACCTGGAGCCGCACCGCCTGTTCTGGCTCGAGGACCCCACCCCGGCCGAGGACCAGTCGGCGTTCCGCGTGATCCGGCACCACACCACCACCCCGCTGGCCGTCGGCGAGGTGTTCAACTCGATCTGGGACTGCCAGCAGCTGATCACCGAACGGCTGATCGACTACATCCGTACCGCCGTCACCCACGCAGGCGGTATCACGCACCTGCGCCGGATCTTCTCCCTCGCCGACCTCTACGGCGTGCGCACCGGTTCTCACGGTCCGGGCGACCTGTCACCGGTGGCGATGGCCGCGGCGCTGCACGTCGACATGTCGGTGCCGAACTTCGGGATCCAGGAGTACATGGGCCACCGCGACCCGGCCGGCGAGGTATTCCGCACCACCTACACCTTCGCCGACGGCTACATGCATCCCGGGGATGCGCCCGGCCTCGGCGTCGACGTGGACGAGGATGCGGCCGTGCATTTCCCCTATGACCCCAGACAGCTGCCGGTGAACCGGCGCCTCGACGGATCGGTGCACGACTGGTGACCGCCTACGACGTGATCGCACTGGGTGAGCCTCTCGTCGAGGTCGCCACCGGCGAGCCGTTCGCGCACGGCGTCCCGGCCACCCTCGGCGTCTCGGGTGACGTGGTGAACGCGGCTGCGGCGGCGGCCGCGGCCGGTGCCAGTGTGGCGATCATCGCCCGGGTCGCCACCGGCGAGCTCGGGGATGCCGTCGTCGCCCGCATCCGCGCGCTCGGCATCGACGACGCGCTGGTGCAGAGGGTGCGCGGCCAGCAGGGCGTCTATCTGCTGCACAGCGATCCGTCCGGGCAGCGGCAGTTCAGCTATGCCCGCGCCGGTTCGGTCGGATCCACCCTCTCCCCCGCCGATCTCGACGCCGACGTGCTCGCGGCGGCGGGTGCGGTGCTCGCGAGCGGCATCACAACTGCGCTCTCGACGTCGGCCCACGACGCCGTGATCGCCGCGGCGAAGCTGGCCTCCCGGTTCGTCTACGACCCCAACTTCCGCCCGCGCCTCACCACCTCCGCGGCCGCCGCAGCCGCGCTGGCCGAGGTCGCCCCGCTCGCGACCCTGCTCACGCCGTCGGCACCCGCCGAGACCGGCGCCCTGCTCGGCACGGGTGACCCTGCCGAGGCGGTCCTCAAGCTGCGCGAGCTCGGCGCCGGAGCGGTCGCGGTGACGTGCGGGGATCGCGGTGTCCACCTCTCGCCCGGCACCGGCCCGGATCGCTTCCAGCCGGCCGTACCGGCTCCTGCGGTGATCGACCAGACCGGTGCCGGCGACGTGTTCGCCGGCACCGTCACCGCGCGCATCGCCCTCGGCGACACGCTCGACGACGCCGTCCGGCTGGGTGCGGCCGCTGCATCACTCGCCGTCGGCGGGCAGGGTGGCACCGGGTTCATCGCGGGCCTGCAGGAGGTACGCACCCACGCCGGAGCGGCATGAGCCGCCCGTGGCCGCCGACCAGGAGGAGGTAAGCGCATGTCGACAACCGCTGCCGACCTGATGGCGTTGAGCCGGGTGATCCCGGTCGTGGTCCTCGACGACGCCGACGACGCCGTACCGCTCGCGCGGGCACTCCTCGCGGGCGGCGTCCCGATCATGGAGCTCACCCTCCGCACGCCGGTGGCACTCGAGTCGATCGCCCGGGTGGCCGAGCAGGTGCCCGACATGCTCGTGGGAGCGGGCACGATCACCAGGCCCGAGCAGGCCACGATGGCCGTTGCGGCGGGCGCCCGGTTCCTGGTCTCTCCCGGTTCGCCGGAGCCGCTGGTCACCGCGATGCTCGCCGAGCGGGTGCCGGTGCTGCCCGGAGTGGCCACGGCGACCGAGGCACTGGCCCTGCTCCGCCACGGCATCACCGAGATGAAGTTCTTCCCGGCCGGCCCCGCCGGCGGCCCGAGCTATCTCGAGGCGCTCGCCGGGCCGCTGCCGGGGGTCACCTTCTGCCCCACGGGCGGGGTGAACCACGCCAACGCCGCCGACTACCTCGCCCTGCCCAACGTCGCGTGCGTCGGGGGCAGCTGGTTGACCCCGCCCACCCTGGTCAAGGGCGGGTACTGGGACGAGATCTCGCGCCTCTGCTTCGGCGCCTGGTCCGAGGAACCGCAGGGCTGAGATCACACGGATGATCGGTCATCCTGTGATCGTGGCAAGCAATGAGGCAGACACGATGACGAACGCTCAGGTGCAGCTGGTGACGGCCGGCGCACTGGAG
>DASYES010000145.1:0-2318 GCA_036498885.1 Pseudonocardia sp. | reverse complement strand
CTGGGAGCCTACTGCTGCTCGACCGACAGCGGTTATATCCCGAATGTGGTGGCGACCCTCGTGCAGTGCCTGCCGCACCAACCACCGCGCCGAGCGCACCTCGTGCGGCAGCAGGGTGGCCACCCGGTCCCACTCGGCATCCCCGGTACGCGAGATCTCGTCGTGGAAGCCCTGGACGTTGTCGGCCAGCTCGTCGAGCACGGCGGCCAGGTCCCGCCGGGCGTATCGGAAGCGGCGCGCGCGCAGGTCGTTGAGCATCGGCTCGAGCGACGGCCGCAGCTCGATGCGTGTGCGGTGCAGCCGGATCGTGTACGTGGCGTAGACGTCGCGGACGTGGCACGCGTACTCGACCACGCACCAGGTGTGCGGCCCGGGTCGCGTCCGGCGGACGGCCTCCGGCACGGCCATCGCGGCGGCACGGACCTGGCCGGGGATCCGTTCCAGCGCGGCCAGCGCCGCGGGGATGCCGGTCGTGGCATAGGACATGTCGCACACGAGGCAGACGTGGTGCTCGCCCGCGAGCGGCGGCAGCGGCTCAGCCATCGTTTCTCCCGCTGGGCTCCGGCGTGGGGAGGGTCGCAGCAGCCACGGCGAGGAAGTTGGCCAGCACCGGGGACGGATCGCCGTCCCGCCAGGCGAGGGCGATCGGCACCCGCACGTCGGCGCCGGTGACCGGCCGGAAGACGACCCCCTCGAACTGCAGCTCCTCGGCGGACTCCGGCAGCAGAGCGACGCCGACCGCGGCCGCGACCAGGGCCACCACCGTGTAGGTGTCCTTGGCCTCCTGCGCGACCCGGGGCCAGAAGCCCACGGAGGAGCAGGCGCGCATCGCGGTGTCACGCAGGAACGAGCCTTGCTGCGCCGGGTAGCTGACGAAGTTCTCCTCGGCCAGGTCGGTGAGAGCCACCGCGGGCCGGGCCGCGAGGGGGTGTTCCTCGGGCAGCACGGCCATCAGCTCTTCGTCGACGATGGTCCGGCTGGCCAGTGGCGGCGGGACGGGCGCCCGCAGGATGCCGACGTCGATGCCGCCGTCGAGCAGCGAGCTCGTCTGCGGGCCGCTGAAGACGGCAGGGTGCAGTTCGAGGCGGACCAGCGGATAGCGCTCCCGGTACGCCCGGGTCATCCTCGGCAGCAGCCGCCACGTGGTCACGCCGGTGAGCCCGAGCCGGATCTCCCCGCGCTCACCCCGCTCCGCGAGCAGCACGGACTCCCGGGCCCGATCCGCCTCGGTGAGCACGCGGCGGGCATGGTCGAGGAAGACGACACCGGCGTTGGTGAGACGGACCTGCCGGGTGGTGCGCTCGAGCAGCAGCACACCGAGGTCGCGTTCCAGATGCTTGATCTGCTGGCTGAGCGGCGGCTGGGCCATATGCAGCCGGGCGGCGGCCCGGCCGAAGTGCAGCTCCTCGGCAACTGCGGCGAATGCACGGAGGTGCCGCAGCTCCATCGTCCTCACCCCTTCGCTGGTGGTGGCACCGGTGCGGCGGATTGATATGCCCGCGCTCTCAGTGGTGCCGCGATCTTGTATTGGACCGGATCAGTGTGCCTGCCTAATGTCCGTTTCACAGCGTTCGTCCCTCACGGATGAGGTGCCGATGGATCGTTCGACAGCGCCGTCGACGGGTGGCGCGGCGCACCGCGGGCTGCACGGGCAGCTTCATCGGCTCGGCCCGCTCGCGGTTCTCGGCGTCGGGGTCGCCGCCCTCGCCGGGGCGGCGGGGCTGTCCCTCGGTGAGCTGACGGAGCCCGGCCCGGGGCTGTGGCCGTTCATCGTCGCGCTGCTGCTGACCGGCACCTCGCTGGTGCTGGTGGTGGTCGACGACCCCGCCGACTACGAGCCCTGGACCCGCGGTTCCGCGCGGATCGCCGGCGGCGTGGCCGGGCTCGCCGTGTTCATCCTGGCGTTCGAGGCGATCGGGTTCCTGCTCCCGGCCTTCCTGATGCTCCTGTTGTGGCTGCGCGTCTTCGGCGGGGAGAGCTGGCGCTGGTCGCTCGGCCTCGGCCTCGCGGGGTCCGTCGGGATCTACCTGCTGTTCGACCAGCTGCTCGGGGTGCCGTTCCCCGACGACGTCGTGGCCGGGCTGGTCGGGGCCTGACGTGGACCTGCTGCAGGGGATCGCCCAGGGCTTCGCCGTCGCGCTCGACCCCGTCAACATCCTCTACGTCTTCGTGGGCGTGCTCATCGGCACGGTCATCGGCGTGCTCCCGGGTCTCGGCCCGACCGCGACGATCGCCCTGCTGCTGCCGCTGACCTACGAGATCGAGCCCAGCACGGCCGTGATCCTCCTGGCCGGCATCTACTACGGGTCGATGTACGG
>DASYES010000144.1:0-7624 GCA_036498885.1 Pseudonocardia sp. | reverse complement strand
GACGGCCGCGAGGAACAGGCCGACAACGCCCTCATCGCCCAGGCCGCGGCCATCACGGCAGCCGAACTCCGCTGACGTCATGCGCCGAACCATCCGGCCACGAACGTCGACTGGGGACGCGCAGCTACCGGGCGAGCTGTCTCGATGATCATCGGTTGGGGCCCGAACAGCCGCGCGTCGTGCCGCCGCCGGGCCCCAGATCTGTCAGTTGGGCCGATCGGCCGCCTCCGGTGAGGAGCGGCCGAGGGCGCGGCTCCGCTCGGAACGGCCACCCGGCGCGCGTCGCCCCGCCAGCCGCGCTCATGATCACCACTTCGGGACGCACAGCCGCCTGTAACACGGTTACCCGTCCCCAACTGTTGATCAAGGCGCCCGGTTCGGCCCGGACACATCGGCGGCGATCGACGGCACCGAAGGATGGCCGTCGGTCAGCGAGTCCGTGCCGCCGTCACACCAGCGGCCAGCATGGCTGCAAGCCCGGCTGACGCCCACCCGACCAGCCGGGACAGGCGCGCAGCCCGCCGCAGATCCGCAGGTGCGGGTGGGTGGCCGGAACCCAGGCGGGGGCGTTCCTCCACCCCGTGCCGGTAGATGGTGCGTCCCCCGAGCCCGACGCCGAGCGCCCCCGCAGCAGCCGCCTCGACGGGTCCAGCGTTCGGGCTGGGGTGGGCGCCTGCGTCCCGGCGCCATGCCGCCAGCGCCTGCCGGGGCGAGCCGCCGACAGCAGGGGCCAGTGCCGCGAACAGCAGCGCCGCCACTCGCGCGGGGAGGAGGTTGACCAGGTCGTCGAGCCGGGCAGCCGCCCAGCCGAACCGGACGTAACGGGGCGATCGGTAGCCGACCATCGCGTCGAGGGTGTTGACGGCGCGGTAGCCGAGGAGGCCGGGCAGGCCGGCGACCGCGCCCCACAGCAGTGGGGCCACCACGGCGTCGGAGGTGTTCTCGGCCATCGACTCGGTGCCGGCCCTGGCCATTCCCATGGCGTCGAGTGCCTCGGGGTCGCGTCCGCAAAGAGACGGCAGCCGGGAGCGCGCAGCGTCGAGGTCGCCGTCGGCGAGTTCAACGGCGAGAGCAGTGCCGTGGCGGGCGAGCGACGCACCACCGAGCACAGCCCAGGTGGCCGTGGCGGTGAGCGCCACCTCGGCGAGTGGACGGCCTGCCACCGCACGCCGCGCGAGCACTCCCACACCGGAGGCCACCCCCACGAGGACGGCCGTGTACCCGGCTCCAGCTCGCCTGCTGTCGGCGTAGCAACACCGTTCGAGCGCGAGGCCGAGCGTCCCGAAAGCGGCCACCGGATGCCCCCGCCGAGGGTCGCCGAACAGGGCGTCGGCCGCCGCGCCCAGAAGCAACCCGGCCGGCCGCGCCCATCCGTTCGCCGTCACGCCGGCGACGGTACGGCGGTGCGTTCTACCCGCCGCCGACCGCCTGGCCGAGGCGTAGGCCGTAGAGCCGCTCAGCCTCGGTGGCGATCCGATGCAGGGTGCACGGCCAGCGCGAGCCCGACCCACTGGATGTGCGGCAGGCGGCGCACCGGCCCATACGGTCGGCGACGTGTGCGGCCAGCAGCCGTCGCCACACCTCGGGCATGCCCGCCATCACCTCCGCCAATGACCCGCTCTCCGGCGTGCGTGGTTGCGTCACGACCGGTGCAACATGCCTGATCGGAGTGGTCGTTTCGATTGTGCAAGGACGTCGGCGAGCGGCTGGTGAGTTGCGGCCAGCGCCACCCCTCCGGAGCAGGATGGCGCGGCTACCGACGACCGGCGGTCACTACTCACCGCTCACCGCAAGGGATCGGATGAATGGGTACAGAGCCGAAAGAGTGGGTACCGCGACGATCCGTCACCATCCGGAGCAGCTTCAGAGAACGAACTCGCCACTCGGTGGCCCGTCGGTCCCGCGCTCCGAACCGTGCAGCTCGGTCTCCCGACCCCGCAGCTCGACCCGCCGGATCTTGCCCGAGATGGTCTTGGGCAACGGGGCGAACTCCAGTCGCCGAACCCACTTGTACGGCGCCAGGTTGGCGCGCGCGAACTCCAGGATCGACCGCGCCGTCGCCTCCGTCGGCTCGTGCCCCGCGGCGAGCACGACGTACGCCTTCGGGACGGCGAGGCGCAGCGCGTCCGGCGACGGCACGACGGCGGCCTCGGCGACCGCCGGGTGCTCGATGAGCACGCTCTCCAGCTCGAACGGGCTGATGCGGTAGTCGGAGGCCTTGAACACGTCGTCCGAGCGCCCGACGTAGGTGATGTAGCCGTCGGCGTCGCGGGAGCCCACGTCGCCGGTGTGGTAGTACCCGCCCGCCATCGCCTCGGCGTTGCGCTCGGGGTCGCCTGCGTAGCCGACCATCAGCCCGAGCGGGCGCTGCGAGAGGTCGATGCAGATCTCCCCCTCCTCGGCCGGTTCGCCGGTGACCGGGTCGATCAGCACGATCGGGAAGCCGGGGACGGGACGTCCCATCGAGCCGGGCTTGACCCGCTGCCCAGGCGGGTTGCCGATCTGCACCGAGCTCTCGGTCTGCCCGAAGCCGTCGCGGATCTGCACTCCCCAGGCCTTGTCGACCTGCTCGATCACTTCCGGGTTGAGTGGCTCCCCCGCACCGACGACCTTCGTCGGAGGGTTCGCCAGCGCGGAGAGATCGGCCTGGATGAGCATGCGCCAGACCGTGGGCGGGGCGCAGAAGCTCGTGACGCCGCAGCGGTCGAGCACGCGGAGCACCGAGGTGGCGTCGAAGCGGGCGTAGTTCATGACGAGCACACAGGACTCGGCGATCCAGGGCGCGAAGACGTTGCTCCACGCGTGCTTGGCCCACCCCGGCGAGGAGATGTTGAGGTGGACGTCGCCCGGCTGCAGGCCGATCCAGTACATGGTCGACAGGTGCCCCACCGGGTACGAGGCGTGGGTGTGCTCCACGAGCTTCGGCTTGGCGGTGGTGCCGGAGGTGAAGTAGAGCAGGAGCGTGTCCGAGCCGCGGGTGACGCCGTCGGGGACGAAGGCCGCGGATGCGGCGGCGGTGTCGGAGTAGTCGAGCCAACCCTCGGGCGCGCCCCGCACGGCGATGCGGGTGTAGTCGCCCTCGACGCCCTCGAACTTCCCGGCGTCGCTCCCGCCGACCACCACGTGCCCGGCACCGCCGCGGTCGAGCCGGTCCCGCAGGTCGGACGCGGTGAGCAGCGTCGTGGCCGGGATGACCACCGCGCCGAGCTTCATCGCGGCGAGCAGGGTCTCCCACAGCTCGACCTGGTTGCCGAGCATGAGGATGATCCGGTCGCCGCGAGCGACGCCGTGCTCGCGGAGCCAGTTGGCCACCTGGTTGGACCTGGCGGAGAGCTCCGCGAACGTCCAGTACGCCTCGCTCCCGTCCTGCTCGACGATCCACAGCGCGCGGGCGGCGCCCCGCTCGGGGTCGGCTCCGACGGCGTCGAAGTGGTCGAGTGCCCAGTTGAACTCGTCGATCTCGGGCCAGCGGAAGTCACGGTAGGCCGTGTCGTAGTCCTCGCGATGGGCTACGAGGAACTCGCGCGCCGCGTAGAAAGCTTCTGCCGACCGATTCATGACCTCACCTCGGGTTTGCCACTCTGCTGATCGCACCCTAGTGAGCGCACACGCCCAGCGGCACAGGTCGGCACACGCACCGCCCGCGAGCCGCCCGCCACCGCCCGCGAGCCGCCGCCGGCCACCCGCGAGTCGCCCCCAGCAAACCCGCGAGTCGCCCCTTCTCCGGCCACCAGTTGCCCCGCTGCGCCCCTGCCGATCCGACCCGCCGACTGTCGACAGCGATCACCAATAGCGGAAAGGACGGCCGCGTGTGGCGCCACCGCCGGTCTCACATCGCTGATCGAATCCCGATGATCGGGCCGAACGGGACGGCCCGCTCGCGATCATCACCGAGTGGGGACACGGAGCCACCTGTGGCGCGGTATCCCGTCCCGCCTGACGATCATGACCTGCCAGCCAGGGATCGACATGGTTGACGGGCCCCATGATCACCGGCTGGGGACGCGCAGGCGCCTGTGGTGCACCTGCCGGTCCCCGAATGCCGATCACGACCCGACAGCCAGGCCGGCCCCGCCAGCGGCCGGCCGATGATCACCGAGTGCGGACCCGGAGCCGGGTGCGGCACGGCCGTCGGTCCCGAGCTGCTGATCAAGACCGGGCGGGCGGGCCGGCCTGGCCGACTCCGGTGGCGGTCACCGGTCGGAAGGCGCAGCCGCGTCTGGTGCGGGGCGGGCCACGTGATCAAGAGCGGGCAACGGACGACCACCGCCCCAGGACGTACCGGCCGGCCCGGCCGCCGCGCCCATGATCACCGAGCGGGGACACGCAGCCGTCTGCAGTGCGGTTTCCCGTCCCGAACCCCGATCACGACCCGACAGCGAAGATCGGGCCGACCGGCCGTTCCGCGGTGATCACCGGCGGGACGCGGAGCCGCAGGTAGAGCGGTTACCGGTCCCCAACTGCCGATCACCACCTGGCAGCCAGAGCCCGCCCGGGCCGGCCGACTGCGGAGATCACCGTTCGGGAAAGCACGGCTGCCTGTGGTCCGTTTCTCGGCCCACACTGCCGATCACGGTCTGGCAGCCGTCTCGACCCGCGAGTCGCCCCCTCCCCGCCCACGAGTCGCCCCTCCACGCCCGGCGGATCACGTGATCGCCGGCCCGCAGAGATCCATGTCGGCACCCCGGTGAGGTGAGATCGTCCGATCCCCCGTACGTGCCGATCTGATCGGGCCCACACAGCGTGTCGGACGGCCTACCGTTCACGACGTGTTCGATCTCCCGCGGAGTGGCCGCGCAGTCGCGGTCGCTCTTCTCGCCGCCCTGCTGCTCGCGGGCTGCGGTGGCGGTCCTCTGCCGACCGGTGCGGGCCCCACCGCACCGCCCGTGCAGCCGCCGGCTCCGCAGTCGGCGCCGCAGACGGCGGAGGAGGAGACGACCACACCGGCCCCGGCCGGATCAGCAGCAGAGCTCCCCTGGCCCGCGGCTGGTGCCACCGAGGCCGCCGCACTCCAGGCGGCGGCCGACAACGGTGCCCAGCCCTGGTTGCTCGATCCGGCAGAAGTGGCGGTGTCCTACGCCTCAGCGGCGTACGGCTGGACCGACGCCGAGGCTCAACCTGGACCGGACGGCATCGTCGAAGTGCGCAGACCGGGCGGGCAGCGCCTCGCCCTCACGCTGGCGCAGCCCGGCCGAACCGGCAAAAGCGGGATCTGGGTGGTCACAACAGAGCACGACAGGTGACCACATAGCCCGCGGGGTCCGCGGGCGCCGAACGGCGCAGGCAACGCGCCGGAAAACCACTACAACGGTCGTGACTATCAGTCACAACCCGTACACCCGGACGCCCTTGACTCACTTGTTCGGGTGAACAGCTGTCGCACGTGCAGCGTTACGGGCCTGACCGTCGATCTCCTCAACAGACGCCGCCGCATGAGCGACGGCCCCGATCGCCAGGGGGCGACCAGCATGACCACCGACTCGGTCCAGCAGGACATGTTCACAGTGCTGCACGGTCAACCAGCTCCGGTCGTGACGCGATGGACCTACACCGCGTCCGACCCGTTCGCCATCTCTCTCGCTGTCGCGACCAGGAACGATCGGTGGATCGAGTGGCTGGTGGCCCGCGATCTCGTGATCGACTCGATCACAGGTCCGGTCGGTGAGGGCGACATCCGGATGGCGCCGCAGGAGGTGCAGGGCTACGACATCGTGGAGATCGAGATCCGCTCCGCCGAGGGCCGCGCCGTGCTGGAGGTCGACCGCGACCTGCTGCGCCACTTCATCGAGTCGACGATCGACATCGTGGCGCTTGGTGACGAAATCAACCGAATGGACCTCGACGAGGAGATCGCGAAGATCACGCAGAGCTGCGCTGAGTAGGCGCCGACCGCTCGGTGTAAGACACGCGTCCGCGTGGATCAGCCCGACCGTCGCCCCACGGGCAGATCAGCAAAGATGAGCACCACCACCGGGAGGGTCTGAGCGAGCGGCACCAGGTGCCACCCTCGGATCGCGCAGCAGCCGCTCCCCGGTGCTCGGCGGCAGCGCGCCGCCGATCGCACACCAGAGAAAAAGCACAGAGCACCAGGTCGTTCCGCTCCCCACCACGAACGCCGCTGGGCCGCGCATCCGAACTCAGGGCAGACCCGTACCCGGCCCGGCATCCTCGCGCCCCGAGGCGGGCGCGGCCGCACCACCGATGTCCGGGTTGGCGTCGAGGCCGGCCGCCGGAGACCGGTCGGCTGCGTCGCGCGGCAGTGCGTGGTCCTCTCCCCACCCGGACAGATCGCCTCCCGCCCCGGCGCCTCCGTCCAGGGGCTCGGCCCCCACGGCCACCGGTGTCGCGCCGGGGTCGAAGATCTCGCCGTCCGCGCTGACGTCCCGTGCGGCCTCCACCCGCGCCTCGCCCGCGAGCGGGTCGTCGCCGAGAGCCGCGTCGAGCTCCGGGTCCTCCAGCGCTGCCGACATCGCGAGCGAAGGCTCGTTG
Source organism: Pseudonocardia sp. (assembly GCA_036498885.1). Lineage (GTDB taxonomy): Bacteria > Actinomycetota > Actinomycetes > Mycobacteriales > Pseudonocardiaceae > Pseudonocardia. The sequence continues at coordinate 1,135 of DASYES010000144.1, read as the reverse complement.
TCGAGCGGGGCATCCGGGTCGTCGGTTTCGTGCACCGCGGCCTCCTCGGCGGAAGCCGCGCCGCCGTCGATCCCGACGTCCACGGCGTCCAGGCCGTCGGACGTCTCGAGCGCGGCACCCGCTCCCTCCATCACCAGCCTGCCGGCGCGGTCGGGGTCGATCTCCTCGTCGCCCTGCTCGCGGCGGAGCCGCTCGTCGAGCGTCTCACCCTCCCGCATCCCACGGGCGGTGACGCCGTCCTCGTCGAGCGCGTAGGGCCGGTCCGGCGGCACGTAGCCCGCGTCAAGCGCGTCGCGGTCGCCGGGAGGGCCCCCCAGGTACTCGTCGTTCTCCAGCTGCACGGATGCGCCTAGATCCGGGGCCTCGGGCTGCTCCTCGTAGTCTCGCTGAGCCATTGCCCCGGTTACCCCCGCTGCCGGGGCCCGACACCGGATGTTCACTCTCGCCGCGCCTGATGTGTTCTCATCACTGCACGTGTGGGAGGAGGACCCATGACGCCGCATCCAGCAGGGGTCGCAGGAATGAGCAGGGCGGCGCCGCCTGCGCCGGCGACCAGCCGCCCGCGCGACTCGGCCGCCACGCGGGAGGCCTTGGCCGACGCCGGACGCGCCCTCTTCGCCACCGTCGGCTACGACGCCACGACGGTCCGTGCGATCGCCGACCGAGCCGGGGTGAACCAGTCGCTGCTGTTCCGCTACTTCGGCAGCAAGGAGGGGCTGTTCTCCGCGGCCGTCCTGGACAAGGCGACGGAGCTGCTCGCCGAGGTCCCGCGCGCTGCCCTGTTGGAACGCACGCTGGCGGCCGTGCTGGACGACGAGCAGGGCGGCCGCAATGCCGAGACCCTCATGGCGGTGCTGCGGGCCGCGGGGAGCTCCCGGGTGGCGGAGGACATCCGGATCCGGCTGTGCTCGGCCTACTCCACGGCGTTCGCGTCGCTGGTCGACACCGACGACCCGGCCGACGCCGAGGTGCGCGCCGACCTGCTGCTGGCGTGGCTGCTCGGGATCGCTCTCAACCGGTCCGTGCTGCACGCGGGTCCGCTGCACGACCCGCGGGTGGTCAGGGATCACGTGATGCGGGCCGCCACCACCCTGCTCGGACCGCGCCGATCTCCATGAGCCGGCGCTTCTTGCTA
>DASYES010000143.1:0-3782 GCA_036498885.1 Pseudonocardia sp. | reverse complement strand
CGCGGCCCAGCACGTCGAGGCCCGCGTTCTTGCTCCATGCGACGCCGTGCACCTCGAGCTCCCGGTCGGTGTGGTCGCACGCGACGGTGAGCAGCAGGTCCTCCGGCGCCGGGCCCGCGACGACGAGCGCCCACTCGGCCTCGCCGGACGTCCGCCCGTGCTGCACGGGCACCCCGTCGACCTGCGCGGCCAGGTAGGGCGCCACCGGATACATGGCGGGTGTGACGGCGGGAGCAGGTACGCCGAGCTTCGCCAGCTCGGCGACATGGGCCGCGACCTCGTCCTGCTCACGGCCCGCATACCCGGCGTTGAGCAGCCGGGTGACGGTGACGGGAACGGTGCTGCCGTCGGGCAGGTCGAACACGACGTCGGTCATCGAAGATCCTCCAAGGACTTGCGCATGCCGCTTGTATACAGCAAGTATTGCGACTCCCGCGACCGTGTCGCCCGTCACCGCCCATGGACAGGAGAACCCCATGCCCGATCCGAGGCCCGGGTCACAAGCACCCGAGGTCGACAGGCGCTCGCTCGCGAAGGCCTTCATCGCGAGCCTCACCGGCACGTCTCTGGAGTGGTACGACTTCGCGGTCTACTCCGCCGCCGCGGCCCTGGTCTTCCCGCAGCTGTTCTTCCCCGGCTCCGACCCGCTCACCGGCACGCTCCTGGCGTTCTCGACGTACGCGGTGGGCTACGTCTCGCGCCCCCTCGGCGGCTTCGTGTTCGGCCGCCTCGGCGACGTCATCGGTCGCAAACAGGTGCTCGTACTGACGCTGCTGTTGATCGGAGCGGCCACGTTCCTGATCGGGGTCGTGCCCACCTACGCCACGATCGGGGCCGCCGCGCCGACCATCCTGGTGCTGCTGCGGTTCGCCCAGGGTGTCGGCGTGGGTGGGGAGTGGGGCGGCGCGGTGCTGCTCTCCAGTGAGTTCGGCGATCCGCGCAGGCGGGGATTCTGGTCCTCGGCCGCCCAGATCGGGCCGCCCGCGGGCAACCTGATGTCGAACGGCGTCCTCGCCGTGCTCACCGTCTCCATGTCCGACGAGGCGTTCCTCTCCTGGGGCTGGCGGATCGCGTTCCTGCTGTCCGCGGTGCTCGTCGCCTTCGGGCTGTGGATCCGGCTCAAGCTGGAGGACACGCCCGTCTTCCGCGCCATCAGGGAGCGCGGTGACCAGCCCGCGGCCCCGATCGGTGAGGTCTTCCGCACCCAGGGCCGCCCGCTGCTCGCCGGGGTGCTCAACAGGATCGGCCCGGACGTCAGCTACGCCCTCTTCACCGTCTTCGTGATCACCTACGCGACGACCGTGCTCGGTATGAGCCGCGGCTCGGTGCTGACGGCGATCCTCATCGGCTCCGCGTGCCAGCTCGCGACGATCCCGCTGGCGGGCGCGATCTCCGACCGTGTCAACCGCAGGCTCGTCTACGGCATCGCTGCCGCGGGAACCGCCGTCTGGCCGTTCGTCTTCTTCCCCGCGATCAGCGGGAAGTCCGAGCTGCTGCTGATCCTCGGCGTCGTCGTCGGCCTTACGCTGCACTCGTTCATGTACGGGCCGCAGGCCGCGTTCATCACCGAGCAGTTCTCCGTCCGGCTCCGTTACACGGGCAGCTCGCTCGCGTACACGATCGCCGGCGTGTTCGGCGGTGCCGTTGCCCCCCTCGTGTTCACGGCCCTGCTGAGCAGCTGGGGGACGTGGGTGCCGGTGGCGGTCTACGTGCTGGTGGCGTCGCTGCTCACGTTGGCCGGGCTGGCCATGGGCCGCGATCCCGACCGGGCGGAGGAGGAGGCCTACCTCGTGCGGCCGGACTCGCCGGTCACGCCTCCAGGAAGAGTCGCAACGTGATCTGCAGGTGGTCCTCGATCGCCGCGTGGGCGGCCGTCTCGTCGCCGGACTCGAGCGCGTCCACGATCTGACGGTGCTCCACGCACACCGCATGCTGCCGGTCGGTGGCCCGGAACAGGGCCGCCACGCCGACTCGCATCTGGCGGGTGCGCAGGCCCGCGTAGGTGCGTGCGATGAGCTCGTTGCGTGCGGCGTCGACGAGGGACTGGTGGAAGCGCCGGTCCCACTCGATGAACACCTTCGCGGTGTCGGCGTCCGTGGGGCGATCGACGAGCTGCTCCTGCTCCGCCAGTGCCTCGCGCATGGCGGCGAGCGGCACCGCGCCCCCGGCGAGTGTGACGGACGCGGCATGTCGTTCGAGCAGGGCGCGGAGCTCCATCAGCTCCTTGATCTGCCGCCCGGACAGCGGAGGCACGTACGCTCCGCGTTTGGGCACCATCTCGACCAGGCCCTCGGAGACGAGCAGCAGCAGGGCCTCGCGCACCGGTGTGCGCGATACGCCGACGGCCTGGGCGAGTCCTACCTCGTTGAGGAAGGTTCCTTGCACGGCCGGATCGACCAGCACCGTCTCCCGCAGGTAGCGGTAGGCGCGTTCGCGCCCCGACTCGAGGGACGCGGACGCAGCTTGCATGCAGCATGTATACATTAATTGGAGGTTTCCTGTGCGCATCGCGCTCGCCCAGATCCTGTCGACACCCGACCCGGCCCACAATCTCGGCCTGATCGAGGACGGCACCCGCCAGGCGGAAGAGGCGGGGGCCGACCTCGTCGTCTTCCCGGAGGCCTCCATGCGCTGCTTCGGCGTGCCGCTCGGCCCGATCGCCGAGCCGCTGGACGGTCCATGGGCTGAGCGCGTGCGGACGATCGCAGCCGATTCCGCCATGACCGTCGTCGCCGGAATGTTCACCCCCTCCGACGACGGCCGCGTGTACAACACGCTGATCGCCACCGGCAACGGCGTCGAGGCGTCCTACGACAAGATTCACCTGTTCGATGCGTTCGGGTTCGCCGAGTCGCGCACCGTTGCGCCCGGCACGAAGCCCGTCAGCATCACCGTCGACGGCGTGACGGTCGGCCTGGCCACCTGCTACGACCTGCGTTTCCCTGGGCTCTTCCAGGAGCTCGCGAGCAGCGGCGCCTCGGTGGTGGTCGTGCCGGCGTCGTGGGGTGCCGGTCCCGGCAAGCGCGAGCAGTGGGACCTGCTGGTCCGGGCCAGGGCCCTCGACAGCACCGCGTTCGTCGCCGCATGCGACCAGGCCGACCCGGCCACCGCGGGTCGTGAGCCGGGTAGTGCTCCGACGGGGATCGGGGCGAGCCTCGCGGTCGGCCCCCTCGGGACGGTCGTCAACCAGATCGGAGCCGGGCCCGGGCTGCTGGTCGCCGACCTCGACATCGAGGAGGTACACCAGGCCCGGCGCACCGTGCCGGTGCTGGCCAACCGCCGGTACTGACGGTGGGTCCTCAGTCGGCGAGCTTTCCCGCGTGGTCGGGGACCTCGCGGAAGAGCTCGCGCGGCGGACGCCGGTAGCCGCGCAGCGGTGGCCGGTGCGGGAATTCGAGCTCGCGCGGGGGCACCGGCTGCCACGGGACACTCCCGAGCAGGTGCGCGATCATGTTGATGCGCGCGCGGCGCTTGTCCTCGGCCTCCACCACCAGCCACGGCGCGGCGGCGACATCGGTGTGGGCGAACATCTCGTCCTTCGCCTGGGAGTACTCCGACCATCGGGTGATCGACTCGAGGTCCATGGGCGAGAGCTTCCACTGCCGCATCGGATCGCTCATCCGGTCCCGGAAGCGGCGTTCCTGCTCCCCGTCACTGACGGAGAACCAGTACTTGCGCAGAATGATCCCGTCCTCGACGAGGAGTTGCTCGAACACGGGGCACTGGCGCAGGAAGCGCGTGTACTCCTCGGGCGTGCAGAAGCCCATCACGCGCTCGACACC